>DASQAM010000399.1:0-20974 GCA_035635735.1 Gemmatimonadales bacterium
CGGGTCGTCATCGCCGCTGCCGTTGGAAACGTCATCGAGTGGTACGACTTTTATATCTTCGGGAGCCTGGCCGCGATCTTGTCGGTCCAGTTCTTCTCGAAGACGGATCCGGTCGCGGCGTTCCTCTCGACCGTCGCGATCTTTTCGGTCGGCTTCCTGATTCGACCGCTGGGAGCCCTCGTCTTCGGCCGGGTCGGCGATCTCGTTGGGCGCAAGTACACCTTCCTGATCACGCTGAGCGGCATGGGCATCTCCACAGCTCTCATCGGGGTCGTACCAAGCTACGCGAGTATCGGCGTCGCGGCGGCCTTCATTCTTTTCTTTCTGCGACTCATCCAGGGTCTGTGCCTCGGCGGAGAATACGGCGGCGCGATCACCTACGTCGCGGAGCACGTCCCCGACGAAAAACGCGGCTACTACACCGGCTGGCTCCAGACATCCCCGACACTCGGAATCGTAGTGTCCCTGGCGGTGATCATCGGGACACGAGAGTCCTTGGGCACGGAAGCATGGAATGCATGGGGATGGCGGATTCCGTTCATCCTTTCGCTCCTGATGGTCGCGATCGCCATCTACATCCGGCTCCGGCTGCAGGAGACGCCGATCTTCCAGGCCATCAAGGCCAGAGGGCAGACGGCCACCAATCCGTGGCGCGAAGCATTCCTGAGTCAGAACTTAAAGTTCGTGTTGATCGCCAGCATGGTCGTGCTGGGCGAGGGGGTCGTTTGGTACAGCGGCCAGTTCTGGGCGCTCTATTTCCTTCAGCAGATCCGCAAGCCCGACGTCTTGAGCCCGGCCATCATCACTGGTGTGGCGCTGCTCATCGCCACTCCAACCCTCATCCTATTCGGATGGCTCTCGGATAAGATCGGCCGCAAGCCGATAATCCTGGCGGGGTTCGCACTCGCAGCCCTTACCTACTACCCGCTCTATACGGCGCTCGGCAAGGCCGCGGATCCCGCCAACACCAACTACCCGCTGGCGGTCTTGATCGTCGCGATCATGGTTTCGTACGTGGGAATGGTGTACGGCCCGATCGGGGCGTTTCTCGCGGAGTACTTTCCAGCCCGTATCCGCTACACCTCGGTTTCGGTGCCCTATCACATCGGCAACGGTTGGGGCGGGGGGCTGGTGCCGATCATCACGACGGCGGCGTACCTGAAGACCGGCGGAAATCTCGGCTCGGCGCTAATCTATCCGATCGTCGTGCCCGCGGTCGCGTTCCTGTTCGCACTGTTCTTCATGCCGGAGACTCGAAAGATCAGCATGTGGAAGCCGGAAGAGGTCGGGGCCGCTCGCGCCTGACCGGCGGCAGCGTGCGCTGAAACGCGAGGCGCCCTGACGAACACGTCACGGCGCCTCGTTGTTTCCACCACCGGTTCACGCCTTCTTCGCGATCATCCCCGCACCCATCTCCGAGATGTAACCCAGCACTGCCCCCGCGACGAGGGCGACCGCCACCATTAGGTTGGCCTTGATGTCGGTGCCCGCCCCGCTGGCGACCGTCACCGCGGCTCCCGCGAACCCGCCCGGTATGAACGACAGGGCGGCGACCTTCGACTGCATGACGATGCAGAACGCCACGACGCCGATGACAATCCAGGCCATGCTCTGAAGCCCGGCGGCGCTGATGACGAGGTTCGCGATCAGCGCCCAGACGACGCCGGACAGGTTGGCGGCGATCGCCTTCTGAAGGCCCTGCGTCTTTCCCCCTGCAGCGAAGAAGCACGCCCACGCGATGATGCCCGCGGGTACCGCGATGGCCAGCCCAGGTGCGATCATGGCGCCGAACTTCACCCACAGGGCGATGAGCACCCCGATACTGACTGCTAACGCCATCAGCATGTTCATACGTTGCCGCCTCCCCTAATTGAGGACGAAAGCGAAAACGGCTCCCGCGCCCACTCGAGGAGTGTGGCGTGAGAGCCGTTCCAGCGTACCGCCCGGACCAGCATGTGTGGCATCCAGCCTCTTCCCGACCACTGCACGGGTCAAGCGAGAAGATTCCGGTGCGCCTGAAGCCGCCCCACGGTAGGGATGCCTGCCGGACCTGTCAAGCCCCGACGGCAGCTACCGGCCGTGAGCGTACTTGAGGGCCGCCTCGGTGCGGTTCTTCACGCCGAGCTTCGAGAAGAGATGCTGCACGTGAAACTTCACGGTGTTGTCGGACAGGCCGAGCCGCTCGGCGATTTGCGGGTTGGTGAGTCCGCCGGCTACGAGCGCCCAGACCTCGCGCTCGCGCGGCGTGAGGTCGCCCGGCGCGCCCCCGCCTGTGCGACCTTCGATCCAACGACGCGCGGCCTGCGGAAACACGAGCTGGCCCGCGTGCACCTGTCGGATTGCCGTCAGCGTCTGTTGGGGCGACTCGGTCTTCAACGCGAGGCCTTCGGCGCCGGCGTCGAGCGCCGAGCGGAGCGACTCGCCGTCATTGTAGGCGGTGAGCACGAGGACTTTGGGAGGAGCGGTCCGGTCACGCAGCGCGGCGATGACCTCCGTGCCTTTGATGCTCGTGAGCTCCAGGTCCAGCACGACGACGTCGGGCTTGTGCTGCTCGACGAGCTTGACAACTTCCGTGCCGTCAGTGGTCCAGGCCGCGACTTTGATGTCGGGTTCGCCGTCGAGCAGCGCGCGCAGGCCTTCGATCACGATCGCGTGGTCGTCGGCGAGCAGCACGCGGATCATGGTCCGCGCCTCATTCGGCGGGCAGCCCGACAGTGAGCGACGTGCCTCGCCCGGGCGCGCTCTCGAGTGTGAACGTGCCGCCGAGCATCTCCACGCGATCCTGAATGCCGCGCAGCCCGAAGTGTCCTCCCTCCACGCCCACGTCCTCTTCGCGCGCGAGCACTCGCTGCGGCTCGAAGCCGCGGCCGTCGTCCGACACGGTCAGGGCGATCGAGAGGCCCCGCCGCTCGACGCTCACGCGCTGCCGCGTGGCGCCCGAGTGCCGGTGGCCGTTCGCGAGCGCCTCCTGCAGGATCCGGTAGATCGCGATCTTCGTGGGCAGGGCGCAGTCGCCGAGTTCGCCGGGGAGCTCGAGCTCCACCGCCTGTTCCGTCAGCGTCTCGTGCTGGACGGCGAGGCCCTCGATGATCTGGCCCAGTTCGCGGCGCTCGAACCCGGGTGGGCGGAACGCGCCGATGAAGTTGCGGATCTCGCCGAGCGCGCGCTCGAGCAGCTGCACCGCCTGCCGGGCGCGTTGCGCGGCGGTCTGGTCCGCCGCGAGCGCACGCTCGAGCACCTGGAGCTGCGACAAGGCGGCGAAAATGTCTTGTACCGGCCCGTCGTGCATGTCGAGCACGATGCGCTGCAGCTCGCGCTCACTGGTCGCGAGCAGGCGCCGCGACGCGGCGCGCGCCTCGGCGTCCCGCACCTCGGTCACATTCTGCCTCGCGGCAGCGCACGCTCGATCCGCTCGGCGGCGAATCCCAGCGCCGCTCCGAGCGCGAGAGCGATGGCCACGCGCACGCCAGCCTCGGGGGTAGCGGCCCGGAGGCCCATGGCCACGCCCGCGCCGGCCAACGCGCCGGCCGTGTAGGACAGGAGCGGGAGAAACTGCGCCTGCAGCACCATCGCGAACACCGCGGCGCCCAAGACCAGCGCTTGCACGAGGTCCTGCCCGCCCAGCGCCCGGGTCGCCGCATGGGCGACGAGCGCCCAGACGACACCCGAGATCGTGCCGGCGAGCGTCCTCTGCAACCCGGGGACGCCGCCGCCCGCCGCCACCGCGCAGGCCAAGCCGACGAGCACCGGCCAGAGCGACAGGTTCACCCTCGCCATTTCCGAAATCGCGGTCCACACGGCCACCACCGCGGCCAGGCTCAGCCCTCGGGCGGTCATCGCGTTCATCGCTCTGCCTCCTTCGGTGTGAGAATGCGGTAGGCTTCCATCGCGAAGTACTCGGGCAGCCCCAGCCGGTCCGCCCGCGCCGCGGTCTCCAGGTTCCGCGCCTCGACGCGCTGCCAGAACTCGCGCTCGTCGTGGCCGCCGGGGAAGGGGGCCGTATCCTTCTGGGACTGATGCTTGAAGATCGCGAGAATCTTGGCGCGCAGCTCGTCCTGCGAGAGCGGCACCAGCACGTCGGCTTCGGTGAGCGGCCACTCCTGCCACGCGCCGCGGTACAGCCAGACTTCGGGCGGCTCCGCATCGTACTGGGCCAGCGCGCCCGCGACCGCCGCCTGGCACATCCGGTGGGTGCCGTGCGGGTCGGACAGATCGCCCGCGACGAACACCAGATCGGGGCGCGTCTCGACCAGCAGGGCGCGCACGATCGCCACGTCCTCTGGGCCAATCGGATCCTTGCGCACCTGGCCGGTGCGGTAGAAGGGGAGGTTCAGAAAACGCGCCGCCGTGGGAGGCAGGCCCACCGACTCGAGCGCCGCGACCGCCTCCGATTCGCGAATCACGCGCTTCAGATCCTGTACCGCCGGGAGGTCGACGTCGCCCGGCGCTTTGCGCTCGAAGCTCGCTTCCACGTCCCCGCGCACGCGCTGGGCCGCCGCGCGGTCGAGGCCGAGCGTCGTGGCCGCGCGCTCGACGAAGTCGAGGTGCCGGCGCACGTCGTGGTCGAAGACCGCGATGTTGCCGCTCGTCATGTAGGCCACGACGGTCGCGTTTTCGTTCTCCCACAGCTTGCGCAACAGCCCCCCCATCGAGATCACGTCGTCGTCGGGGTGCGGGGAGAAGACGACCACTGACTTGCGCGTCGGCAGCTTGCGGCGCCCCCGGATCTTGTCCCGCAGGCTATTGAAGATCGCGCCGTTGATGGGACCGGCCGCGCCGTACTTGGAGAGCAATGGGCTCAGGTGATGTTCCGTGTAGTCGCGCGCCGTCAGCTTCAGGATCGCCTTCCCGGTCTGCTCGGCGAGCCACACCACCGCCCGCTCGGTGAGCTCCGGCGTCCACTCCACCGGGCCGAGCACCCACGGCGTCTTGATGCGCGTCAGCTCGGCCGCGGCGGCGAGATCGAGGTAGGCCGTGGCGTTCCCATGGCGCTGCAGAAACGTGGCCGCCACGTCCTGGGACACTTCGCCCTCGACGGCGCGCGCGACGATGTCGGCCTTATGCTCGCCGGTGGCGATCAGCGCGATCTCCCGCGCCTCGAGGATGGTGGCGACCCCCATCGTGATCGCTTCCCGCGGCACGTTGTCCTCGCCGAAGAAGTCCGCCGATGCATCCTTCCGGGTCACCGTGTCGAGCGTCACCAGGCGGGTCCGCTCGTCGGGCGACGAGCCTGGCTCGTTGAAGCCGATGTGCCCGCTCTTCCCGATCCCGAGCATCTGGAAGTCGATCCCGCCGGCCTCGGCGATGGCCCGCTCGTACGCGAGGCAGTGCTCGGCGAGTGTCTCGCGCGGCACGCCGCCGTCGGGGACATGGACCTGCTCGGGCCGGATGTTGACGTGCGCGAACAGGTTCTCCCACATGTAGCGCCGGTAGCTGTGGGGGCTGTCCGCCGGCATCGGGTAGTACTCGTCGAGGTTGAAGGTCACCACGCGCGAGAAATCCACCTCGCCCGCCTGGTGGCGGCGGATCAACTCCCGGTAGATGCCGAGCGGCGTGCTCCCCGTCGCGAGGCCGAGCACGCAACGTCCTTTGGCGGCCGTTTCCCGGGCGATGACCTCCACGATGCGGTCGGCCAGGCGCAGCGCGAGGTCGTCGTGATCCGGGACCACGACGGTGCGGATGTGCTCGCGATCCCGCCGGCCTTCGATGGGACCTCGCGGGGCGCGCCCAACGCGCGGTGTGGGGGAGGCTTTCGGGGGCGTCACGTGGCGTTCCTTTCGTCGGCGACCAACGTCCATTCCCGGAACAATAAGCCCGCCTGACGTGGCGGGCAAAACCGCGCCCGCGCTTAGCTTGACGGTTTATGCAGTTTATCGCATATGTAGTGCGCGCCCCCTTGTGCCAACGGATACCCATCGGGATCGGCGGCTCGTCTGGCCGCCTGGTCGTGTCGGGGTGCGCGTGGGAGCCTCGGGTGACGCAACCGGAGACATTCGTCGAAGGCAGGCGCGAAATCCTCCGCCAGGCGAGCGTTGCCCTCGGCGGCCGTCCCGTCACAATCTGGGAGGTGTCCGCGCGCGCGGAGCTCGAGCCCCAGGCCTCGAGCGAGCCCGCACCCACCCATCACACCACCAAGCTGGACGTCGATGCCACGCTGCGGCGCTGGAACATCGCCATCGTGCAGGGCAGCCGTTGGGTGGGGTGTCAGGGCGCGGCCGACGGCTTTTGGGTCGTCGCCCCGGTGCGCACGCGGCCACCCGCGCCGCCTCCTGAAGGCCGGGAGCGCCGCAGCCGGGAACGACTCACCTTGGAGCTTGCAGGGCTGTGCCTCGGGCTGCTGGACCGGCGTGAGCCGACGCCCGGCCACCCTCCGACCGCACGATCGGATCCGCTGAACGACATCACGACGCTCCCGGGTATCATCGCCCACGAGCTGTCGAATCCCCTGACGGCCGCGCGCGCCGGCCTACAGCTCGCGATGGAGTCGCTCGGGCGCTGGACGGAGGTCGCCGCCGGCCGGCGGCTCGAGCTGCTCGACGAGCTCGGTCAGGTGGTGGAAGATATCGACCGCTCGGCGAGCTTCCTGCGGGCGGTCAAGGATCGGGCGCGCGGCGCCCTGGCGCGGTCGGAGCGGTTCGACGTCGTCCGCGTGGTCCGCTCCTGCTGCACCCTCGAGAGCCGCGTGCTCAAGGAAAAGAAGATTCCTCTCGAATTCGACTCCACGCTGGAAGTCGTGTATCTGAAAGGCGACCCCAATGCGCTCTACGATCTGCTGGTCAACCTGATCCGCAACGCCGCCGACGCGAGCGCCGCCCGGCCGGCACCCATCCGCGTCGGGCTGACGCAGGTGGGGAACGCCGTTCGGTTGAGAGTGCGGGACGAGGGAGCGGGCATCAGCCCACAGGACCTGGACCGGATCTTCGAGCCCGGGTTCACGACCAAGGCCTTCGGCGAAGGGAGCGGTATGGGGCTGGTCGTGGTGCAGAGCGTGGTCCGCAACATGTTTGCCGGCAGTGTCGCGGTCGATTCCACGGTCGGTAGCGGCACCACCGTGACCGTCACGCTCCCGATTCCCGCGCAGCGCGCCGCCGATTCGCGGTCCGAGACTCCCCCCCTGGCATCGTAACGGAGGATCCATCGTGCGTCTTCACGTCCTGGCGGCGGCCGCCGCATTCGCCGTGCTCTCCGTCCGACCCATGTCCGGACAGGATCTCACCGTCGACACGACGGGGGCCGGCGCTCTGATCGACGAGGCGCTCAACCGCTCCGAGGTGATGCAGAATCTCCAATACTTGAGCGACGTGGTCGGTCCGCGGCTCACCGGATCGCCAGCCGTCCGCCGGGCGAACGATTGGACGCTCGAACGGTTCAAGGCCTACGGCCTCGACGCGCACCTCGAGCCCTGGCAGTTCGGCGGCACCTGGACCCGCGGACCGATGCGGGCGCGCCTGACGGCGCCCCGTGCGCACGACGTGACTGCGGCGAGCTGGGCCTGGGCGCCGGGTACCGGCGGCGTCACCGTCACGGGGCCGGTGGTACGGATCGACGCCACCACGCCGGACAGCTTCGCTGCGTATCGCAGCCGGGTGAAAAAGGCTTGGGTGATAACGCGGCCGCCGTCGCTTGTGTGGAACACCGACGGGCCGTCCATGACTGCCGCCGACTCGGAGCGGCAGCGCGACTTCCTCCGTACCGTCTTTACGCCTTACCGCGACCTCGATTCGACCACTCGCGCACGCATGCAGCAGTTCGCCAACGATCTGCCGTACCTGCTGCGTAGCGCCGGCGCGCTCGGCATCGTCCTGGACGCGAGCAAGGAGCACGCGCTCCTCAACATGAGCGGCTCCCCCAACCGCATCCTGCCGCTTCCCCAGATCGCCGTCGCCCATGAGGACTACGCCCTGTTCGATCGCCTGCTCCAGGCGGGCACGACGCCACAGCTCGCCGTGAGCATCTCCAACACGATCACGCGAGACTCCGTGCCGCAGTGGAACACCGTAGCCGAGCTCCGCGGCAGCGAGCGCCCGGGTCAGGTGGTCATCGTCGGCGCGCACCTCGATTCCTGGGACCTGGGAACGGGGACCACGGACAACGGCACGGGCGCCATGTGCACCCTCGAGGCGGCTCGGATCATCGCGCGATCCGGCTTGAAACCGAAGCGCACCATCCGATTCGTGCTCTTCACCGGGGAAGAGCAGGGCCTGATCGGCTCGCGCAAGTACGCCGAGGCGCACGCCGCCGAGGCCGACTCGATCCAGGCGGTCATCGTGCTCGACAACGGCACTGGCGCGATCACCGGGCAGGCGCTGCAGGGGCGGACGGACCTGGAAGGGCTGTGGCACGCCGTCCTCGCTCCGGTGGCGCGGCTCGCCGCCGATTCGGTGGTGAACCGGAACAAGACCGGCACCGACCACCTCTCATTCCTCCCCTATGGCGTCCCCGGCTTCAACTTCAATCAGCTTGAGCGCGGGTACGGCCACACCCACCACTCGCAGTCCGATACCTATGACATGGCCCTCGCGGCAGACCTCAAGCAGGCAGCCGCCGTCATGGCGGTGTCTGCCTACGAGCTCGTGAACCTCCCGGGGCTGATTCCGCGCGGCGACCGATCGGCCCCGACACCGGTGCAGGCGGTGAAGGTGAGCGACAGCTTGATCGTGAAAGGAACTCGCTAAGCCGCTCATTCCGCCTCAGCTAGCAGGCTCTCGAGATCCAGCGCCCGCGTCGACATGGCGACGGTCCCGTCGGCGGCCCGGGGCCATTCGCTCTCTTGTCGGTCGCGGTACAGCTCGACGCCGTTACCGTCGGGGTCCCGCAGGTAGATCGCTTCGCTCACGCCGTGGTCGGCTGCTCCTTCGAGCTGCACACCGGCATCGAGCACGCGACGTACGGCCCCGGCGAGGGCTTTGCGGTCCGGGTAGAGAATCGCGAAGTGGTACAGACCCGTCGTGCCCCGGGGAGGTGCGGGGGCCCCACGCCCCGCCCACGTGTTGAGCCCGATGTGGTGATGGTAGCCCCCCGCCGAGAGAAACACGGCGTCCCGCCCGTAGCGACTCGTGACTTCGAAGCCGAGGACGTCACGGTAGAAGGTGAGGGCGCGGTCCAAATCCGACACCGTGAGGTGCACGTGACCGATGCGCGTGTGTGGGTGCATACTCATGTCCGTGAAAACGCCCCAGGGTTCCGCCGGTTAGATTCCTCCCCATGAACAGCATTCCCAAGATTCCGACGCCCGTCAACGAGCTGGTGTTGTCCTACGCCCCGGGGACTCCGGAGCGAGCGGAGCTCAAGCGGACCATAAAAGAGCTCTCCGGCCGCCAGCTCGAAATCCCCCTCGTCATCGGCGGCAAGGACGTCCACACGGGCAGGACGGTGGACGTTGTCATGCCTCATTGCCACCGCCGCGTGCTCGCTAAGGCGCATCAAGCGGGGCCCGCTGAGCTCCAGGCGGCCATCGCGGCGGCGCGGGAGGCCTGGCGCGACTGGTCCGCGTGGGGGTTCGAGCGACGGGCCGCCGTGTTTCTCAACGCCGCGGATCTCCTGGCCACACGGTACCGGCCGATCGTCAACGGCGCGACCATGCTCGGCCAGTCGAAGACCGCGCATCAGGCGGAGATCGATGCGGCCTGCGAGCTGATCGATTTCTTCCGCTTCAACGTGCACTTTGCGGAGCGCATTTACGCCGAGCAGCCGTTGTCCGTCTCGGGCGTGTGGAACTACCTCGACTATCGTCCCCTGGAGGGCTTCATCTATGCCATCACGCCCTTCAACTTCACGTCGATCGGCGGTAACCTGCCCACCGCTCCGGCCATCATGGGCAACACCGTGGTGTGGAAGCCCGCCGCGACGGCGGTGCTCTCGAACTACTTCATCATGCGCCTGCTCGCAGAAGCGGGTCTGCCGCCCGGCGTGATCAACTTCGTGCCCGGCCCGTCGGTGCAGGTGTCGGAAGGCCTGCTCTCCGATCGCGCGCTCGCGGGGATCCATTTCACCGGCTCGACGGAGGTGTTCCAGGCGCTGTGGAAGCAATCGGCGGCGAACCTCACGTCTTATGCGGCCTATCCGCGGCTGGTCGGCGAGACAGGCGGTAAGGACTTCATCCTCGCCCACCCGAGTGCGGACCCGGACGTGCTCGCGACGGGCCTGGTGCGCGGCGCCTTCGAGTATCAAGGGCAGAAATGCAGCGCCGCGTCGCGCGCCTATGTTCCCGACGCCCTCTGGCCCCAGGTCCGAGATCGGATGCTCGCGATGCTCGCCGAGGTGAAAGTGGGAGACCCGGCGGACTTTCGGAACTTCATGGGGGCGGTGATCGACCGGAAGGCGTTCGACAAGATCAAGGGTTACATCGACGCGGCGAAGCGAGACCCCGGCGTCAAGGTCCTGTTCGGCGGTGGCACCAACGATACGGACGGCTACTTCATCGAGCCCACCGTCCTCGAAGCCCAGGACCCGGCGTATCGCACGATGTGCGAGGAGATCTTCGGACCGGTCCTGTCGGTCCATGTCTACCCCGCGGCCCGCTGGGCCGAGACGCTGCGCCTCGTGGACCAGACGTCGCCGTATGCGCTCACCGGCGCGATTTTCGCGCAGGACCGGCGCGCGGTCGAGGAGGCAAAGGAGGCGCTGCGGTATGCCGCCGGGAACTTCTACGTCAACGACAAGCCTACCGGTGCGGTAGTGGGGCAGCAGCCGTTCGGGGGCGCGCGCGCCAGCGGCACGAACGACAAGGCGGGGAGCCTGCTCAACCTGATCCGCTGGGTGAGCCCCCGCGCCGTGAAGGAAAACTTCGTCCCGCCGCGGAGCTTCAGCTACCCGTTCATGGCCGAGGCGTGAGCACCGGGGGCGCCCGGCCTCCCATCCTGGTGCTCGCGATGGGCGGCGTGTTCGCCCTCCTCATCGCTTCCCTGGTGATCGGGTCGCTCACCACACCGGAATTCCCTCCCTACGCGCCCACCGTTCCGCCCGCCCACCCGGCGGTGGTGGGCGACTCCCTGGTGGGGCCTGCGACCTACACCCTGGACGCATCGAGCACCGATCTCTGGCGCCGCTTCGACTTCCGGCGCAACGCCGCGGTGGACTCGGGATCGTGGGACATCGCCTTCCGGCGCTTCCACCTGATCACCGCCCCCGGCGGGGGGATCGTCGATCTCGGCCCCGTGCCGTTCGACTCGGTGCGGCAGCTGCCCGCCGCCGGGTACCTCCCCAACACGGAAGCATCAGACACGACCAACCCCGGTGTGGGGAAATGGTACGCCTACAGCATGCTGAGCCACCTGCTCACTTCGAAGCACCACGTCTATGGAGTGCGCACGGCGGTGGGGGGGTATGCGAAACTGGAGCTGCTTGCCTACTACTGCCGGGACGTGGGTACGGCGTGCCTCACGTTCCGCTACGCTTACCAGGGGAGTGGCACCCGCAGCGTGGCCCGTATCGCTCGGTAGCGAAGAGCCCCCGGCCTGGCTCGACCGGGGGCTCGCGTTGTCGGTTTGGTTGGCGACTTACTTCGGCGGCAGAATCTTGAACATCCCTGTGCCGCACACCGGGCATACGCCCTTCAGCGCGGGCCGGCCGTTCGCCATTTTCACCTGCTGCGGATTCGAAATCTTGCGCTTGGCCTTGCACTTCACGCAGTAGCCTTCATCCGCGGCCATCGGGGCTTTACCAGCCTTCGCCATTGCGCTCCTCCTTCGGGGGCACGGCAGGGGGCGGGGTGCAGCGGGTGTGGTCAGGGGCGGCTCCCCCGGTACACCCCCTCCCGGGACGGAGACAACATAATACCCCGTGCTCAAATCGTGGGAGCTAGGTCTGCGGGCGGGGCGTCCGAGAAGCCGTTCCGTTTGTGACTTCCGTCACAAAACGGTTTGGTCGCAGACCCTCCACAACGGCACAGGACAACGACTTCCGCCGGTCGGCCGTCCTTCCGGGGGGGTACTGCCAGCTCCCGGCCGTCCGGGGTTACGATCTTGACCGGACCCTCGACGATCAGGGGGCCGTTGGGCTTGGGGGTGATCCGGGTGGTGTCCATGGTCGAACGATAATCGCACGGTCTTCGTGACGTTAGCGCGAGACTGCGCAACCTGCACGGCCGGGCAGGGGCCGTGCGGGTTTCCACCACGTCACGGTGGCCCTCGTGGGAACGGCGGCGCGATGGACAGGGTATCTTCCACGCGCTTCCATGAGAGCTCTGGCGCCTTTCCCTCTCCCATTGTCGCTGCTCGCGCTGGCCGGCTGCGTCTCGGAGCACGGGCCGCTCACAAACCGCATGGCGCAGTCGACCACGCCCTATCTGGCCCGGGCCGCCCGCCAGCCGGTGAGCTGGCAGCCGTGGGGGCGCGATGCGTTCGCCCTCGCCGCGCGCCTCGACCGGCCCATCCTTCTATATGTGGGAGCGGACGACTGTCGCTGGTGTGGGGTGATGGACCGCGAGGTGTACGGCGACCCCGGGCTGGGCGCCATGATCGATTCGCTGTTTGTCCCCGTGCGCGTCGACCGTGACGAGCGTCCCGACGTGGCGCAACGCTATGCCACCGCTGTGCAGCTCCTCGCGGGTCTCCGTGGCTATCCGATCACCGTGTTCCTCACGCCCGACGGATCCGCGTTCTTCGGTGGGACCTACTTTCCGCTCGACGATCCGATCACGGGACGCGGGCTCAAGCAGCTGCTCCCCGACGTGGCCAGGAGCTACCGGGAGCAGCGGGCCTCCATCCTGCGCCGCGCCGCGCTGGTGCGGGAGCGTGCCCAGGGACGCCGCGGCGGGGTCCGGAGAGGGGGAGCGCTTAAACCCGCCGCGGTGCAGCGCGAGACCGAGGCGGTGCGCGGCCTGACGGCCGCGGCCGCCCGGACGCACGCGGACATCGCGAGCTTCCGGTTCACGCAGGCAGTCGACCTGCTCCTCGCCGTATATGGGCGCACCGGCGACTCTGCATACCTCGCACCCGCCCGGTCGGTGCTCGACTACCTCGTCGATTCCGGCGATGCCGGGCTCGCAGCGAGCGCGCGGGACGAGCCGCCGGAGCTGGTACGCGCCGGCCTGCTGCGCGACCTCGTGATCGCGTGGTCGGCCACGGGGGAGTCGCGCTATCGCGAGGAGGCGCGCGACGTGGCCCGCCGGCTCACCAGCGACGTGGGACGTACGGCCGATCGGACCGTGTTCGCCGATCGCGACGCGTATGTGATCGGGTCGATCCTGGACGCCGCGGTCGCTTTGGGCGACGCGGGAACCATCGCGCGCGCGCGCGCGGCGCTCGACACGCTGCTGCGGCGGGTGTATGCCCAGGGGCGCGCCGTGCGCCACGTCGCCGGATCGGGGTCGCCGGTGCGCGCGCTGCTGGAGGATCAGGTGCAGGTCGCCTGGGCGTGTCTCGCGGCCCGCGAGGCTACGGGCGAGGCGCGCTACCGGGAGATCGCCGAGGATCTCGTGCGGCTGCTGGAGCGCGATTTCGCCGACTCGGGATCGGGCGGCTATTTCGACGCCGCGGCCACGGACCCGACGGCGCCCGCTCTCGCCGAGCGCACGAAACCGGTGCTCGACGATCTGCTTCCCGGCGGCAATGGTTGGGCGGGACGTGTGCTGCTGCGGCTGGCCCGCGTCACGGGCGACGTGCACTATCGGCGACGTGCGGAGGTCACGCTCGAGGCGTTCGCGGGTGCCGTCGGCGGCGAGGGGCTGCGGGCCTCGAGCTACCTTGCCGCTGTCCAAGAGCTCCTGCGCGATCGGTAACCCGGTTCCTGTCCGCAACATCCAACCTCAGTGACCAGCCCGTAGCGTGACGCCCTAATCTCCGTGCAGGTCTCATGGATGTGAGGGGGGCACCCCCTGACGCGGAGGTGGTAGCCCTCGTGCTCGCCGGCGATGCCGAGGCATTCGGCATCGTAATCCGTCGCTACGAGGCGGGCCTGCTGCGGTTCGCGACCCGGATGCTGGGGAGCCGGGACGCCGCTGCGGACGCGGTGGCCGAGAGCTTCGTCCGCGCCTACCGTCACCTCGCGAGCTGCCGGGAGCCGGCGCGGCTCCGCACGTGGCTGTATCGCATCGTGACGAACCGGTGCAAGAGTCATCTCGTGCGCCGATCCGTCGCGGACGTGCCACTCGACGACGCGCCGCCCGTGGCGGACCCAGCCGACACCGAGGCGGACCTGGAGCGGGCGGACCAGCTCCTCCTAGTGGAACGGGCGCTCGCTGCCCTGTCGCCCGACAAGCGCGAGGCGTTTGTGTTGAAACACGTGGAGGGGTTGAGCTACGAGGAGATGGCTGCAGTCACGGGCGAACGCATTCCGACGCTCAAGATGCGGGTGCATCGCGCCCGGGAAGCGTTGCTGAAGGTGTTGGAGGACCACGCATGAGTGTGATCGACCAGAGGATTCATCAGGCGCTCGACGGCGAGCTCGCAGCGGAGGCCGTCCCGGCCGAGCTGCGTCACGCGGTGGCGCAACTCGCGGCCGCCGCGGAACTCCTCGCTGCGCCGCCGCCGGGGCCGGCGGCGAGCCTCGAGTCGCGCGTGATGGCGGCGATCCGCCGCCCGGCGCCCTCCCGCGCGCGGCGCGTGATGCGCTGGCTCGTGACTCCCCACGCCATCATCCTTCGAGTGCGCCCGGCCTGGAGCGTGGCGTTCGCCGCAGTGGTCGCCACCCTCACACTGTTCACAGCGGGGGACCAGGGCCCGGAGCTCGGGGAGCACGAGGGGATCGCGCAGTTCGTGGGCCGGTTCCCCGAGGCGCAATCCGTGCACGTAGTCGGCACGTTCAACGACTGGCGTCCGGGCTCCATCGCGTTGGAAGATCAGGACCACGATGGCGTGTGGCGTGCCACCGTGGTGCTGCCGGCCGGCACCTACGAGTACATGTTCGTCGTGGACGGCGAGCGTTGGGTCCCCGACCACCTCGCGGAGCGGCTCGTGGCCGACGACTTCGGCCGCGAGAACTCGATCGTCATCGTCCCGCCGGCCCGCCGATGAAGCGCTGGCTCGGTCTCGCCCTCTCGGCCTGCCTGGTTCTTCCGCTCCCCGCCCAGTCGGTGCGGGGCCGCCTGGAAGGCCGCATCCCGAGCACGGCGATTCCGGCGGTCGACTCGCTCATCCAGCTCGCGGCGCAGGACGGGCTTCCCACCGAGCCGCTGATCCAAAAGGCGCTGGAGGGGGGAGCGAAGCACGTCGCCGGACCGCTCATCGTCGCCGCTGTGCAGCTGAGTCTGGGGCAGTTGCGCGACGCGCGCGACCTGCTCGTACGCGCGGGCGACCAGCCGCCGGTGCTCCCCGCCGAGATGACCACAGTGGCGTGGGCGCTGCGTCGGGGCTTGCCGGCGCCGGTGATCGAGCGGGTGGTGGCCGCGCTGGGGCGACCGCCCCGGGCGGCCGCCATGCACGCCGTCGCAGATCTCGTGGCGCATCGCTTCGATCCGGATTCCGCGGCGCAACTGATCATCGACGCCGTGCACGACGGGGTGCCTCGGGAGCGCCTGCTGGATGTGTCCACGGCCGCGCTTCAGCAAGTGCAGCGGGGCCGGACGCGCGCCGAGGCGCTCGCGATCGTGCGGCGGCAGCTGCCCAACCTGCCCGCGCCCGCGAAGCCGACGCGCGGCAACTTCGCCGGCGCGCGTCGGCCCGCGTCGCCGGTACCGCCATAAGAGCGACGTTGCAGGCTGGAACGCTGCGTCGTGACGCCGTCGCGACGTCGCGGGTCTCATCGGTGAAGCGGGCCAGGGTGGCCCGCGTTATCCCTCCCGGAGGTATCGAGACATGATCCGTCGCACGCTCCTCGCGCTGTCCCTCCTCGCCGCTCCCGCGGTTGTGATGGCGCAGCAGCCGTCACCGATGCAGGGTCAGGCGCCGGCGGCCGACACGGCGAAGGCGAAGGCTGACAAGAAGGCCATGAAGAAGCACGGGAAGAAACACGCCAAGCCTGGGACGAAGCAGGAAGGCAAGGACACTAGCAAGACCAAGCCGTAAGCGGCCAGCCTACGAGGTGTAGTCGGCGTTGATCCGGACGTAGTCCGGCGTCAGATCGCAGGTCCACACCACCGCCTCCGCGCGCCCGAGTCCCAGGTCGACGCGGAGGCGGATCATTTTCTGCTGAAAAATGACGCGCGCGGCGCGGCTATCCGCGTGGGCGGTAGCGCCACCGATGGCGAGGGTCAGCCACTCACCGTCGGCGGCCGCCTGGAGTGACAGGCGGTCGACCGCGAGTGGGACGCCGGCCGCGCCGGCGGCGGCGAGGATGCGTCCCCAGTTCGGGTCGGCCCCGTAGATCGCGGTCTTCACGAGCGCCGAGCGGGCGATCGCCCGGCCCACGTCCCGTGCCGCGGCTTCGCTCACCCCCCCCACGACGTGAATCTCGACGAGCTTCGAGGCACCCTCGCCGTCCGAGACGATGGCGAGCGCGAGGGTGCGTGCCACCTGCAGCACGGCGTCCTCGAACGTCTTCCAAAGCGCGCCGTCGCGTGACGGGTCGACGCCGGACGCGCCCCCGGCGAGCAGCAGGACGGTGTCGTTCGTGCTCGTGTCGCCGTCCACCGAGATGGCGTTGAAGCTGCGGTCGGCGACGCGACGCAACAGTGGCTGCAGCCCGGCGGGCTCACCGACGGCGTCGGTCGTGAGCACGGCGAGGAGCGTCGCCATGTCCGGGTGGATCATCCCCGCTCCCTTGGCGATGCCGCCGACCGTGACGATCCCGGCCGGGGTCTCGAAGCGCACGGCACAGTGCTTGGGTCGCGTGTCGGTAGTCATGATGGCGCGGGCGGCCTCCGGCCCGCCCTCCGTCGTGAGACGCCCCGCCGCCGCGCGCAACCCATCGGCCACCTGCTCGAGGGGGAGCGGTACGCCGATCACGCCGGTCGACAGCACGAGCGCGGTACGAGGCGGGAGGCCGGCCGCCTGCTCGGCGGCCTGCGCCATCGCTCGGGCCGCGGCGAGCCCCGGCGTGCCGGTGCAGGCGTTCGCGACCCGCGCGTTCATCGCGACCGCGCGCATCCGTCCCGGCCGCTCAGCCAAGAGGTCGGCGTCGTACACCACGGGCGCGGCGCGGAGCGCATTCTTCGTGAACACGCCCGCCGTGGCGCAGCTCGCGGCGCCGACGAGCAACGCGACGTCCGGCGCGCCATCGGCCTTGAGGCCGGCGTGCGCGGCCGCGGCGGTGAAGCCGCGCGGCGAGGTGACGGAGCCGTTCGGGATGTCCGCGAGCGCGGAGGGCAGGGGGGCCATCGGCGGGGAAGATACTCGGCGTCCGTCGCTTGTGTAACCGTTCGGGGCGTCGTATCATAGCACAACCTTCCCGGGAGGCCCGTTCGATGTCGGAACCGTTCTTGAGCTCCGACGACTACGACGAACGCGCGCATCAGCTCTACAACGAAGCCCAATACGACGAAGCGATCGAGACCCTGCGAGAAGGCCTGGGGCTCTACCCCCACGCCGTCGAGTTGCATGTGGGCATGGGATACGCCCGGCTCGCGCGAGAGGAGTATGTGTGGGCGCGCCGCGCGTTTGAGGAAGCCGTGGGCCTCGACCGCGAGCACGAAGACGCGCTCGCGGGGCTTGGCGAAGTGCTGCTCAAGTTCGGCGATCGCGCCGGTGCGATCGCGTGCTTCGACCGCATCCTGGCCCTCGGATTCCGCGACGACCACGACCTCATGCTCCAAGTCGGACGCGCCCTGTTCCGCGAGGGCGCGCTGGACCAGGCGCGGCGTTTCTTCGAAGTAGCGATCACCGGGCATCCGGACTCCGCGGAGGCCGCGGCGTGCGTGGGCTACGCCTCCCATCGGCTCGCCGACGAAGGCGGGGCCCTCTACTGGCTGCGCCGGGCGCTCGAGCTCGATCTGGAGCACGCCGAGGCGCGCGTCTATCTCGCAAACCTGCTGTACGATCGGGGCGAGTACGAGGCGGCGCTCTTCCACCTCGAGCGCAGCACGCCGGCCGATCACTTCGACGGCCTCGCGATCTGGCGTCTCATCGAGCTCAAGAAGAGCGTGTACCGCCTGCCGGATGACGATCCCGAGCTCGTCCCGTGGCATCACCGCCTGGACGAGCTGGCCGCGGACGCCGGTCCGGAAGACCTGCTGCTCGCGGAGATCGAAGCCATGGGCCCGGACGGCCAGATGCGCGATCCCCGGCAGCTTGAGCTGTTCGGCACGCTGCTCACGGAGCTGCAGGGTATGAAAGCACGATCAGGGCCGGGCGACGTCCACCGCGTCAGCATGCTCAACGGTGCGACGTACGTCGGTACCTGGGAGGAGATCGTGCGGCAGATGAAGGACGACGCGGCGGAGTGGGCCCGCGGGTCGCTCGAGCAATACATGGCGGCGGTCGCGCACCGGGGGCGCAAGGAGACGGGCGTCGCGATTCCGGCCACGGACCCGGAAAGCTTCATCCGCGGGAGCGCGGATGCGGGATTACTGAGAATTCTGCACTGAGCGAGCGACGCCGGGCTCCCTCCGCGACAAAAATACGCAGTCGCTTTGGGAGCCCGGCGTCGCTCGCTGTCCGGACCTAGCTGCTGCTGTGCTTCAGTTTGACGGCGATCGAGAGCGGGCCGTCCCCCAGTGCCACCAGTGTGATCGCCCCGGCGAACAGCAGGCCCTCGAGCTCGATGTTGCCGCCGTGCGGCAGTTTCACGGCGAGTATCGCGATGATCATCTCCAGGGCCATGCACAACGCCCAGAAGCGGGTGAAGATGCCCAGCACGACGCACGCCGCGCCGATGGTCTCCACGGCGATGAGGATGACGGCGAACACAATAGCGAACGGGAACCCGACGTCGTGCAGGAAGGCGGCGGTGGCCGGGATGCCGCGCTGAAACTTGCTCACACCGTGCAGCAGGAACACGCCGCCCACCGCGAGGCGCATGAAGAAGGCCGCGTAGGGGGTGAGTGCGTTCATAATCCCTCCGGGTGGATGGCTTGCGTCACGGGACCGCGCCGGCGCACGTCCGTCCGCACTTCCCGCGCGCCGAGCCGTTTGATGATCACCTCGAGTCCACGCTGCGGCAGCGTACCGCTCATTCCCGCCACGTCCGCGAAGCAGAGTCCCACTTCGGGCAGACCGTGCAGCGCGACGTGGCCGCCGTGGCATACTAAGGCCGCCGAGACGCCGCGGGGGCCGAGCTGCACGACCGGGGGGGTGGCGGGATTCAACCCTGCGGCGTTGGCGGCGGCGAGCAGTAACCCGGCGAGCCCCTGCAGGTCAGTGAGCTGGTTCGCCAGGATCCCCCCGAGATCCGCTCGGACGTGTTCGAACATCACGCGGCGAGACACAGTACGAACAGGGATCGCTGCATGGCGCCTAAGTGTAAGGGGAGTCGGTCGCGGGCGGCCAGGGTCGTCGGGCCCCTTATGGAACACCGGCCGTCGCAGATTGCTCCGGGATTTCCTAAAACATCGACATCGCGAGGAACGACCTGAGGTTGTCGTTGGTCACGCGCAGCCGGGCCGACAACAACCGCACCACGGACCACAGCACCTTGTAGGCGATGTCGCGGTTGAAATCGAGCAGCAGCTCGAAGTCGGAGCGCGCGATCGTGATGAGCGTGCAGGAGGTGTTGGCGATCGCGTCAGTCGAGCGCTCGGAGCGGTCGAAGATCGCCATCTCGCCGAAGCAGGCACCTGGTTTGAGGACGGCCAGTGCTTCCTCTCCGGACCCGGGGATGGTGCGGGAGATGCGGACCTCGCCCTCGGAAATAATGAAGAGCCGGTTGCCGGGCTCGCCTTCCTTGAAGACCTGCTGGCCGACGGCGAACTTCTGCTCCCGGCACACCTCGGACACGCGGGCCAGCTCGCCGTCGTCGAGGTCTTGGAAGATCGCCGCCTGCCTCAGCAGATTGAGGTTCACGGGGACGAAGGTATGGCGCACCGGAGGGAGGAGCAAGTGAAACCGTGGGTGACGCGGGCGGATCTCCTGACCGCGCTTCGGCTTCCTCTGGCCGCGGCGTTTCCGTTCGTGCACCAGCCGGTGTGGCAGCTCGCTCTCGTGGGCGCGGCAGCCGCATCGGATTTCTTCGACGGGATGCTGGCGCGTCGGTTCGGCGAATCGCGCGCCGGCGCCGTCCTCGACCCGACGGCCGACAAGGTCTTCATGGCAGCGGCGTTTTTCACGGTCGCGCGCACTGGTCTGCTGCATCCTCTGGAGATCGTAGGGGTCCTGGCCCGGGACATCGTGGCGGCGCTGGGGTACGTGGGTGCGTGGCTGTGGCGGCCGACCGCGCTGCCGGCCCGCGCCGGTGGCAAAGCGGTCACCGTGCTGCAGCTGCTCACGTTGGTGGCGTTCATCGCCCGCTCTCCGCTGGTGCGGCCGCTCGCCTGGGCGACCGCGGCGGTCGGGCTATACGCCATCTGGGACTACGGTCGGGCGGCCGCGCGGGCGCGCGCAACGCCAACGCTGGGAAAGGAGACGTGATGCGGCGGGTGTGGCTGGCCATGCTGCTCGTGGCGGGCGGAATCACGCCGCTCGCCGCCCAGGAGTTCCATCCGCCGTCGGTACGACCGTCGGGCGGTCGCGGCACGCACATCGGGCTGTTCGGGTTCGGCGTGCGCGGCGGCATCGATCTCGCCGGCAGCACGCAGATGGTCTTCGGCGTCACCCTCGACGCCGGCAATCTGGTCTCCCCCCGCTTCCGAATCCGCCCCTCCGGCGAGATCGGCTTCTTCAACGGGCGCAACAGCTATGTCGGCAGTCTCGAGGCGCTGTATCGCTTCACCGGGGATGAGCAGACGGCGACGCCCTATGTGGGTGCCGGATTCAGCCTGGTAGGACATGAGTCCTGCGGTGCCGACCCCGACTGTCCCGACTTGTGGGCCAACCTGTTGGTCGGTTTCGAGCTCCACTACCGATCCACGTTCAACTGGCTGCTCGAGTACCACGGGATGGGTGGCTTCCGCCACAACCGATTCTACGTGGGACTGACGACGCGGCGAGGAAATTGAGGTGGCGGGCGACACTCGCGAGATCACCATGCGATGGCGGGAGCGGCTGCTGTTCGAGGCCGGCGGCTC
>DASQAM010000400.1:0-1775 GCA_035635735.1 Gemmatimonadales bacterium
CCCGAGACGAACAGGTCCTCCGTCTCATCATCGTCGTAATCGCCCACCGCGAGGGCCACGGCGCGCTCGAGCGACCGCGCCACGCTGTCGGGGAGCGCCTCTACGCTCTCGAGCCCGCTCCCAGCCGTGACATCCCTGAAACGGATTTCTGCCGCCACAGCCCGGGCGTCCTGGGTCGGCACCGCCAGGTTCTGGTTGAACGTCAGGACGGGATAGCCGACCAGTGGGTCGCTCCGGCCGCCGAGGCGCTGCAGGCTGACCTGATAGGCGGCGGTGACTTCCATCGCCTCATGGAAGCGTTTCGCTGCAGCCGCGGCCTCGGTTGTTCGGCCCGCTCGCGCCGACCGGAGGGCGCGTTGGAAGAAGCGCGCGGCCTCTCGGGGCAGCTGCGGCAGTTGCCGTTGCAATACTTCGAGCTGGGCAGCCGCATCGTCGGCGGCGCCGCGCGCGAGCAGGAGGTCCACCAGTTCGAGCCGCGCCGCGATATTCGCCGGAGCGCGGGTGACCACTAGCCGCAGGTAGCTCTCCTGGCGTCGCCGCTCCTCAGGATCCGTCGACCGCCCGGCGAGCTCGGCGGCAGCGTACAGCGCCCGGATGTCGGTGGAATCGCGGCGCAGCACTCGCTCGACCTCGCGGCGCGCCTCCGGCTCCCGCCCGGTCAGCTCGTACACTTTGGCGAGCATCAGCCCGATGTTGTTGTCGGCGGAATCGAGCGCCGCGGCGCGACGGAGCTGGGCCTCGGCCTCGCGATAGCGACCTTCCCGCAGATAGACGAGTCCGAGGTCGGCATAGCCCACGGCCTGGTCGGGGGCGAGCCTGACGACGTTCTCGAACTCCGCTTCGGCCTGTGGCAGCTGGTTCGCCTGCAGGTAGGCCAGTCCCCAGGTCCGGGCCATGACGGCCGCGGCGCTGCTGGCGACGCTGTCGCCTCCCGGCGTTGCGCCCCGGCACGCCGCTGCCAGCAACCATCCGACCACGCACAGGTTTCTTCTTGCGCCCACTCTGTCTCCTCCCCCTCGGCGCCGGGGAAGATCACCCGCGCCACGCACGCGGACAAGTCCGCTCGCGGCGCGCGTTTCTTGTGTAGTCCACGCGGCCGGTGATATCGTTCACGCCGTGACCTTTCCTCGCCCAGCGTGGCGCCAGGGCGTCGTCAGTGTTTCCTTCCTGGCCGCCATCGCGCTCGTGCTCGTCCTGAACCGTCGCGCGGCCGGCTCCGGCGATTCCTCTGTCGAGCCACGGTTTCACTTCACCGACATCACGACCCAGGCGGGCATCGACTTCGTGCATCACGGGCCGACCCTCGATCCGAAGCTCGACAACATCGCTCCGCTCGTGGGCTCGTTGGGCGCGTCCGTCTCGGTCGCCGACGTGAACGCCGACGGATGGCCCGATCTCTACTTCACGAACAGCCGGTTCGGATATCCCAACGCGCTATACCTGAACCGCGGCGACGGCACGTTCGTGGACACCGCGCGCGCGGCCGGCCTCGCGGACGTGAACCGCCCGGGGGAAGGCGTATCGATGGGGGCGGTGTGGGGCGACTTCGACAACGACGGTCTGGAAGACGTGCTGATCTACAAGTGGGGCTACCTCCAGCTCTTCAAGAACATGGGCAACCTCCACTTCAAGGACGTGACCGAGGCCGCCGGCTTGCGCCAATGGATGAACGCGAACGGGGCCGTGTGGTTCGACTACGACCGGGACGGGCTGCTGGACCTCTACGTGGCGGGCTACTACCGCTCCGACATCGACATGTGGCACCTGAAGACCAC
>DASQAM010000401.1:0-2327 GCA_035635735.1 Gemmatimonadales bacterium
GACGCCCTGCCGCTTGATGCCGCGGTCCGCGCGATACATCCGCTCCCACAGGCGCTCCACGAAGAGCGGGTCCTGGCCGATCAACAGTGGGGCGAGGCGCGTCACCAGGTAGGCCTGGATGGACTCGACGCCACCGCCGCCGAACGCGAGCGTATAGCCGAGCCCGGTGACGCCTTCGTCGGTGCGGACGTGCGCCACCACGAGGCTGTGATACGGGAAGTCGAGTGCGATCGGCTTGCGAGTGGGAATGCGCAGGATGGCGGTGTCGACGGCCGTGATTTTCATGGCCGCATCCTAGGGCGACCGGGCGCGGAAGCGCAACGGGGCCCGGTGGGTAGCCAGTTGCCCTGACTGAGGCCAGCCGTCGTCTCACTCCAGCAGGCGCCTTCCGCGCAATTGCTGCCACCGTCGCGCCTATCGATGCAACTGATTGAAGTCAGTACGCTTTCTGGCCGTCGTCCCGTGGCACGGGGTTCGCTTGGCCCTCAAGAGCATGAGGCGCTCATCGGGCCCAGAGTCTGCCCCGCCGCGCGGGCGGAGGATCGCGATCATTCTGCTGATCCTTCTGCTGATCGCGCTGCCTCTCTACCTGTGGCCGCTTCGAGGTAGCGGCACCGGACTGCCCGGCACGGCCGCGCTCTTCGGGCCGCCGCGTGACCCGCGTGACGCGACGGCGGTAGCGCACCTTCCCGCCGACGTGTGGGATGCCTTGATGGACGAGGGACGAAGGGGCCGGAAGATCGAGATCAGGCAACCGCCCGGGAACCTCACCCGGATTGCCGACCTCGAGGAGGTGCCAGGCGTCGGACCGCTCGACGTCGGCTCGGGAGGTACATCACTGCCGTGGCCGCGCGACACCCGGCCGCGCCCGATCACGGCGTTTCTCGGCAACGGGCCGGATCAATCGAGCGACACCAGTTCACCGTCTGCGCCCGTGCAGTTTCTCGCGGGGCCACCCGGAGGCGAGGGCACGGGCTCCGGTAATGGGTCGAGCGGCGGCAGTTACTCGGGCTTTCCGAATAACCTCGGCCCGTTCAATGGCGGCGGAGGTGCGGGGGGCTCGGGGGGCGGCGGTCCGCTGTTCTTCAGCGACCCGGGTGATCCGAGCGCGCCCGCGCCCACTCCCGAGCCGGCGACGATTCTCCTGATCGGCTCGAACGTTGTGCTGCTCGGCGCGGCGTCGTGGAGACGCTGTCGTTCTTTGAAGGAGACCGTGCCTAGCGGGTGACAAAAAATGGAGCCCGCAGCAACCAGCTTTTGGCTTGGAGCCCCCCTCAGTCGGGCATAAGTGCACGCCAGCATTGCAGTCCTTCGATGGCATACCCGTTGCGTAGTTCCCCGTTCGTAGCGCAAATCCTTCGAGGAGTGCAAACAGTGAATGTCCTGGTGCTTGACGAGACGATGGAGCTATCGGCGCCGATCCACGGGCTTGCGAGTATCTGTGGCTGGGAGCCGCATTTCGTAGGGTCGCTGCACGAGCTGGAGCAGGCGGTGCAGGCGCACGGGCGGCCGGCGCTGACGGTGGTGAATTTGCAGCCGCCGCTGACGGCGTGGGAGCTGGGGCAGCGGCTGCGGGGGCTGGGGCTGGACAGTCCGGTGGTGGTGCTGGGGGCGGCGGGGCAGGAAGGGGCGGCGCCGGCGCTGGCGGGGGTGCAGTGGCTGGAGCGGCCGACGGGGGAGGCGGAGCTGGCGGCGGCGCTGGAGCGGGTGGTGAGTCGGCTGGGGCTGGGGGGGCGCAGTGCGGGCCCGCGGGGGGGGGCGGGGGCGCACGGGCTGGTGGGGCAGTCGGCGCAGCTGGGGGAGGTGCTGGCGAAGATCGAGAAGGTGGCGCCGGGGGATGCGAACGTGTGCATCTCGGGGGAGTCGGGGACGGGCAAGGAGCTGATCGCACGGGCGATCCACGCGCAGAGTGCGCGGTGGGATCGGCCGCTGGTGACGCTGGACTGCACGGCGATCCCGGAGGGGCTGATGGAGAGCCATTTGTTTGGGCACGTGCGGGGGAGCTTCACGGGGGCGGTGGAGCACCGGACGGGGTTCTTCGCGCTGGCGCACACGGGGACGCTGTTCATCGACGAGATCAGCGAGCTGTCGATGCCGTTGCAGGCGAAGCTGTTGCGGGTGATTCAGACGCGGGAGTTCGTGAAGGTGGGGGGGAGCAAGCCGACGCGGACGGACATTCGGCTGATCACGGCGTCGAACAAGGATCTGCGGCGGGCGGTGCGGGAGGGGAGTTTTCGGGAGGACCTGTACTACCGGATCGCGGTGGTGATGATCGAGGTGCCGCCGCTGCGGGTGCGGCGGGGGGACATTGGGCTGCTGGTGGATCA
>DASQAM010000402.1:0-3397 GCA_035635735.1 Gemmatimonadales bacterium
GGGCGGCATGGAGGTGGCGTTCGGCCTCCATGCCGCTACTTTTTCGCCCATGAGCGAGACCCGAGAAATCATCGACGAGTTGAAGAAGCGGCATGTGCGGTTCCTGCTGCTTCAGTTCACCGACTTGTTGGGCGTCAATAAGGCCGTGGAAGTCCCGTCCTCCCAGTTCGAGCGGGCCTTGGCCGGCGAGGTGACGTTCGACGGCTCGGCGCTCGAGGGCTTCGCCCGCGTGGAGGAAGCGGATGCACTGCTCGTGCCCGATCTCGAGACGTTCCGCGTCTTCCCGTGGGACAGCGGCACGGCCGAGGGCGGGGAGGGCGAGGTGGACGGAGCGGTCGCGCGACTGATCTGCGACATCGGTTATCCTGACGGCCGGTCGTTCGAGGGGTGCCCTCGCACCACCCTGAAGCGTCAGATCGAGCGGGCCGCGAAGCTGGGCTTCACGATGCGCGTAGGCTGCGAAGTGGAGTTCTTCATCTTCGAGCAGAGCGAGCGCGGCGAGCCAACGACATGGACGCTCGATGCCGGCAGCTACTTTGATCTGGTCCCGGTGGACCGCGGAGAGCAAGCGCGCCGAGCCATTGTGGCGGCGCTCGAGCGCATGAAGCTCGGCGTCGAGGCCTCCCACCACGAGGTCGCGCCCGGCCAGCACGAGATCGACTTGAGCGTCGCCGAGCCGCTGACGATGGCCGACCAATGGGCCAGCCTCCGCTTCATCGCCCGGACCATCGCGGTCCGGCACGGTTTGGTCGCGACCTTCATGCCGAAGCCGATCTACGGCCGCAACGGCTCGGGGATGCACACGCACCAGTCACTGTTCGCCAAGGGGAAGAACGCGTTCTTCCATGCTCAAGGGCCGATCCAGCTCTCCGAGGTCGGCCGGTGGTACATCGGCGGGCTGCTGCGACACGCTCGGGGCTACTGTGCCGTGACCAATCCGCTGGTGAATTCGTACAAGCGGCTCGTGTCGGGGTTCGAGGCTCCGGTGAACGTCTCGTGGTCCACGCAGAACGTGTCTCCCCTCATCCGAGTGCCGGCCCAACGCGACGAGGCGACGCGCTGCGAGAATCGCATGCCCGACCCTTGTGCCAATCCATACCTCGCGATCGCCGTGCAACTCGCCGCCGGTCTGGACGGCATCCATGAGCGGATCGACCCCGGCGAGCCGGTGAACAAGAACATCGCGCGCATGTCGTACCGCGAGCGACGCAAGTTCCGGATCGACGACCTACCCCGGGACCTACACGAAGCCCTCGATTACCTCGAGAAGGATGCGGTGGTGCGTGAGGCGCTGGGCGAGCACATCTACGAGCGGTATCTCGACGCGAAGCGCGAGGAATGGCAGGAGTACATTGGGCAGGTTGGGGAGTGGGAGTTGAACAGATACTTGGGACAGTACTAAAGACGTAGCACAAAGACGTAACACAAAGACGTAACACAAAGACGCAGCACAAAGACGTAACACAGAGACGTGACACGAAAGCGTAGTACGGGCCAGCGTCGTCACTTGTCTGGCGGGGGGTGAGCGATCAAGCGCCCCAGCGTCTTGATGACGAGCGCGACTCGACCCTCGATATCGTGAATAACGCGCGCCTGGGACAGGTCGAGCGCCGCCGCGACCCGCAGCTGCGTCAGCGTCTCCTGCGCCGACCCCCGAGCGTACTGCAGGAACCGGCGGGACTCCGGGATGCTCCCCCGGCCGCATGCCTCCGCTATGTTTGAACTGACGGAGAGCGCCGCCCGGACTAGCTGATCTGCACGCGTCGCGGCTCCCGGTCCGGATAGCTGCTTGCTCAATCGAGCTACCCGGACGGAGACCTCCACTGCGACTTCGTGTACCCACAACCGACGAGCGTAGGTGCGAAGCGTCATGGCGAACAATAGGACGGGGCCTAGCTGACTGTGGCATCCGTTTCACGCCTCTACGTGACGATTTTTCGCGACGCCCTTCCGCGACGCCTCTGCTTGATGCTGTTGCCGTTGTTCTGCCTCGCCTGCGATGGTGTATCCCGCCTCGACGACACGCTGGGCCTCCAAAGCAGCGCCCGCTGGGAATGGCACGGTCGCCTGGTCGTGGAGCCTGACTCCGTGCTCACGCTGGTTCGGATGACGATCGACACGGCGCACGGCGGCCACGACGTGGGCCTGGCGCGATACGACTTCAATCCCGCCGTGGGCGAGGGAGACGAGTACTCCCTCACGCTCGCGTTGGATCTGGAAACCGTGCGAGCCCTGCGACAGAACGTCCCGTACGCGCTTGGCCCCCCGCCCGCGCGCATCCCCGCCTACGCGACCGTGACGTGTCTGTGCCGCCCGCTCAAGCCGGACTCCGTCCGCGGCACGTTCACGCTCGCGACGCGCGGGCTGCGGCAGATCACGGGTCGCGTGGACGCGACCCTGTATTTTACGGAATGGAACGACGCCGCTCGCCACGTGACCTACCCGCTGCAGCAGCGCATTGATTTGCTCAAGTAGACTGGCGATCGCAGCGGCGGTGGCAGTCCTGACCGCCGGTCCGCCCGTGCACCTGTCCGGCCAGTCACCTGCTCCCACGATCGACACGATCATCGTGGTGAACCGCAATGTGTTCGATCTCCAAGCGGCCGATGCGCCTCCCTTCATCGCGCGGCTCGCCAACCGGCTGCACGCGCGCACCCGGGCGGGTGTGATCCGCAGTACGCTGCTGGTCAATCCCGGAGACCGCTACGACTCGGCGCGGGTGGCCGAGAGCGAGCGGGCCTTGCGCAACCTGAACGTTTTCAGTCGCGTGCGGATCGACACGACGCGCCTCGATGGTCGCCTGGCGCTCCGCATCGCCACCGCCGACGGCTGGAGCACGAAGCCGCAGCTCGGCTACTCGTCCGCCGGCGGGGACGTCACGTGGATGGTCGGCCTCGTGGAAGACAATCTGTTGGGCACCGCGGCCTCTCTCACCGCCGTGTACAACAAGACGCCGGACCGCACCAGCTTCGATCTCGGGCACATCAATCCCCACTTTTTCTCGCGCCGGGGCTGGCTGCAGGGCAAGTACAGCAACAAGTCGGACGGCAATCGGGGCACCTGGCTCGTGGGAGTGCCGTTTTACGAGACGGCCGCGCGACGCGCGTTCATCACCGACGGCGAGGCGGCGTCCGAGCGGGTGCTCGTGTTCCGGCGTGATGCTCTTGGGACCAGTGTCGTCGACACCGTCGAACGGCGCGCCCTGCGCGTGGGCATCGTGGCGGCGTTCGCTCCGCACGCGACCGCCGCAGGCTACGTGCGGCTGTGGCTCGCCGGCCAGTGGCGCCGCGAGGACTTTGCGCCCGAAACGACCACGGTGTTCCCGCACTCCGTGTTCGGCACTGTGGGTACGGGACTGGACGTCGGGCATGTGCGGTTCCAGGTGCTCGAACGATTC
>DASQAM010000403.1:0-2686 GCA_035635735.1 Gemmatimonadales bacterium
GCGAGCGTCGAAGGCGCGCCGAACGGGACGCCGGTGAGCGCCTCGATGGTCGCGCCGATGCTCGCGTCCTTGCCCGGCGCGGGAGAGACGTCGATGCCCGTGTAGCTCCGCCGTTCGCGGCGGGCGATGTCCCGCACCAGGCGCTCCAGCGGCCCCAGGCGGGACTCGAGCAGCTCCGTCAGGTGCTGCTTTGCCTCCCCCAGGGTGTTGGCCTCGGTGAGTCCCGCCGTCAACAAGGGAGGTGATTCGAGACCGATGGCCATGGCATCCGAGCCACTGTGATACGCGACGGGAAAGAACGGCGTCCCGGCGGGCACGTTGGCGGCGGCGGCGAATCGGAAATTCCCGATGCCTGCCGGGGTGTGGCGCGCGATCGCCGCCATCGCGTCGCCCGCGGCCGTGACGCCGCGCGGCGACGTGCCGCGCTCGGGCGACGCGACTCGCACCGTGAAGCTGATGCTCTGAGTCGTCCGGGCGAGCTCGGCGGCCCAGGCGCCGAATTCGGGATCATCACCGTCAGGGGCGAGCACCGGCCCGATGCTCAGGAGCGCGGACTCGGCGACCACGGCGCGGTCCAGCGCCTGAAGGGCGCTCAAGGCCGCCCCGCGCGTGCGCGGTGTGGCGTCTTCGAGCAGCGGCTGGGTCGCGATGCGGACCGTCTGTACTTCGTAGCCCGCGTCCGTGACGGCTTGCTTTGCCCGCTTGAGCGTGGCGAGCGCGGCCTCGACGGTGCGGGTCTCCGCGAGACTCTTGAGGTTCGTGCCCGCCGTGATCGTCCGAACCCGGAACCCGGGCCCGCCGGGAGGCGGGACGGTGGCCGTCACCTTCGAGCTGCGGCCGGGCACGAGCGACGTCCAGGCTGCGGCAGACAGCATCGCGAGCACGTCCCGCCGAGTCCAGTCATTCACTTCGGAAACGAATGCTCTGGGCCGGGATACCGGCCCTCGCGTACCTCGACGGCATACAACTTGACGGCCTCTCGCACGTCCTCCGCGAGCGCGGCATAGCGCTTCACGAACTTGGCGTTGAACCGGTCGTTCAACCCCAGCATGTCAGGGAGCACGAGCACCTGGCCGTCGCAGGCGGGCCCCGCGCCGATGCCAATGGTGGGGATCGTGAGGGACGTGGTGATCTGGGATGCGAGCGGCGCAGGAATGAGCTCCAGTACGATGGAAAAGGCGCCCGCCTCCTCCAGCGCCCTGGCATCGGCTTTGAGTCGCTCGGCGGTCTTCTCGTCGCGTCCTTGCACGCGGTAGCCGCCCAGCGCGTGCACCGACTGGGGGGTGAGACCCAGGTGGCCCATGACGGGTATGCCGACGTCCACGAGCGCCCGCACCGTCTCCGCCATCGCGGCTCCACCTTCGAGCTTCACTCCATGGCAGTCGGTCTCCTGCATGACACGCCCGCAATTCCGGATCGCCTCGTGGGTGGAGACCTGATACGTAAGGAAGGGCATATCGCAAACCACCATCGCGCGCGCCGCACCGCGTCGCACGATCTTCGTGTGATAGATCATCTGCTCGAGCGTGGCGGAGAGGGTCGTCTCCGCCCCCGCCAGCACCTGGTTGACCGAGTCCCCGACCAGCAGGAGGTCCACTCCCGCGGCGTCGAGCAGGCGCGCAAACAGCGCGTCGTAGCAGGTGAGCACGACGATGCGCTCGCCGCGCTCCTTCATGGCGATGAGATCGTGCGTCGTGACGGACCTGGGCTCGTCAGCCATCGAGCTCCGCCAGCTCGCGCTGCCAGAAGGGCCGGTTCGGAAGTTCTGGGTGCGGGATCACGATCTGGGGCTCGCGCACCGCCCGATCGCCGAAGCGGACGATATCCAGGTCCAGCGTCCGCGGTCCCCAGCGAGCGCCCGCGCGCCGTTCGCGGCCGCGCTCCGATTCGATGGCGTGGAGGTGGACGAGCAGATCGGCTGGCTCGAGGGCGGTTTCGAGCAGGGCCATCTGGTTCAAGTATGCCCCCTGTGGCACCGGTCCGAGGGGGGCCGTCTCCTCGACGCGGGACTCCCGCAGCAGGCGGGTGCGCGGCAGGGCCGCGAGCCGCGCGCGCGCGTACGCGAGATGCGCGGCGCGATCTCCGACGTTCGAGCCCAGCGCCACGTACACGCGCTCCGCCTCCCCCTTGGCCACGCGGGAATGGTAAGCGCCCTACGCGATGCTGGCAAAGCCGCGGGTCAGCTCGCGCAGCATCGCCGCGACCTCCTCGAGCTCTCGGGTCGCACGCTCGAGGTCGGTGAGGCCGCGCGCCGCTTCGTCGGCGCGCGTCGCGACGTCGTCCGCCTCCGCACGGTTCTTCCCCGCGATCTCGGCCACGGCGTGGATGCGCTGACGCAGCTTGCCGAAGGCCTTGTCCTGATCACCCGCGGCCGCGGCGATCCGCTGCGCGTGCGACGTCGCCTCGGCCGTCGCCGCGACGATCGCGTCCAACGCCTCGAGCGCCGCGGAGGAGAGCTCCTCGACGCCGCCCACGTTGACCTGCCCGCGACGCATCTGCTCGACGACCTCACCCACCTGGCGGTGGATGTCCTGCACCAGCTCGCCCGCTTCGAGGGCGGCGCTCGAGCTCTGCTCCGCCAGCCGGCGCACCTCCTCGGCCACCACCGCGAACCCCTTGCCGTGCTTGCCCGCCCGCGCGGCCTCGATGGCGGCGTTCAACGCCAGCAAGTTGGTCATGTCGGCCA
>DASQAM010000404.1:0-4881 GCA_035635735.1 Gemmatimonadales bacterium
CACCACGTTCACCCGATGGCACTGCGCACTCACCGCGAAATCCGCGGGCGTCACGCGGCTACCGGTCAGGCGCCCGAGAATCTTGCGCGTCTCCCGCTCGATCTTTTCCTCCTCGTGCGCGATGAAGGGCACCACGTTGTCAGTGATGTCGAGGGAGGAGATCCCGGGGTATCCCGCGCCCGAGAGCGCCTGGAGCGTCGTGACGACCACCGCCTCGATCCCGAAGCGCGCGGCGAGGGGCGCCAGCGCGAGCGCGATCATCACGGTCGAGCAATTGGGATTCGTCACGATGAATCCCCGCCCCGAGCGGGCCGTGAGCAGCGCCAGATGGTCGGGGTTCACCTCCGGCACGACGAGCGGCACGCCGTCGTCCATGCGATGGGACGACGAGTTGCTGATCACGGGGTACCCGGCCTGCGCAAAGCGGGTCTCGATTGGGCCCGCGATGTCGGTCGGCAGGCTCGAGAACACCAGGTCGCACGCGAGGGGGGGCTCGGGTGCCTGAACGACAAGCGCTCCCGCGCCGGGGGGTAGGTCGCCCGGCAGCCGCCAGGTGCACGCCTCAGCGTAGGGCCTGCCCTGCGAGCGATCGGAGGCCGCCAACGCCGTCACGGTGAACTGGGAATGACGCTCGAGCAGCTGCAGGAAGCGCTGGCCCACGGCGCCGGTCGCACCGAGAATGCCTACCCGGATTTTCGCGATGGATCCTCCTTGACGCTGTCGAACGCGCGCGGTATGTATCAACATACAACCGAAGTGGTCGTGGTGATTGCCCGCGGCGTGGCATTGCGCGGGCTTTTCTGTTTCCCGAAAGAGACGGGGATGCGAGCGAGCGTGACCGTGCGGGTGGCCGGCTCGACGTCCAATCTGGGCGCCGGGTTCGACTGCGTCGGGGTGGCCGTGGGGCGCTGGCTCCGCGTCACCGCCCAGGCGACCCGCGGCGGAAAACCGGTCGTGATCGACCGCGGCGGGACGCTCCGTGCCCTCGACATCGCGCCCGAGGCGGACCTGCTGTATCGCGGTTTCGCCGCCGCCTGCCGGCGGGCCGGGCGGGAGGTGCCCGCGGGCCTCGCGCTCGTCGCCGAGTCGGACATTCCCGTCGCCCGAGGCCTGGGCTCTTCGGCAGCGGCGACGGTCGCGGGGGCCGCCGCCGCCGCGGCGCTGCTCGACCTCGCGCTCGATGCCGCGGGACTGGCGGAGCTCTGCAGCGAGCTCGAAGGGCATCCGGACAACGTCGCGCCGGCCGTGTTCGGCGGCGCCAACCTCGTGCTGCGGGGACCGGACGGCCTGATCGTGACGCCGCTCCCGATTCACTCGTCGCTTGCGCTCGTGTTCGCAGTCCCGGACTTCACCGTGGAGACGAAGCGCGCGCGCGCCGCGCTGCCGGCCACCCTGCCGCACGCGGACGCCGCGCGGGCTGCAGCGAAGAGCGCCGCGCTGGTCCACGGCCTCGCGCATGGCGACGCGCGACTACTCTCCACCGGGCTCGACGACGTGCTCCACGTCCCGTTCCGACGCGCGCTCGTACCAGGGTATGACGAGGTGACGGGAGCGGCGCGGCAGGCGGGCGCGTACGGTGCCACGCTCTCGGGGTCGGGGCCGACCATCGTTGCGGTGGTCGGCGCCGACGGCGTGGGAGCCGTGGGCGACGCCATGGTACGCGCCTGGGGGGCCCGCGGCACCAGCGCCCAGACGTTTCACGCCGCGCGCCCCGCCGGCGGCTTCGAGACCGACTGATGGCCCGCGCCCACCGCGCTTCCCGCTCGCCCCCGCACATCCACAAGTTCGGCGGCGCGTCGCTCGCGAACGCGGCCGGGATAGCACAGGCCGCGCAGATCGTGGTCGGACATCGCCCTGCCCCGCAGGTCGTGGTCGTATCGGCGATGAGCGGCGTGACCGATGCCCTGCTCGATTGCGCCGCGCGGGCGTCGCGCGGCGAGGCCGCGCAGGTTCGCGCCGCCGCCAAGACGCTCCGCGCCCGGCACGCCGAGGCCGTCCGCGCCCTGGTGCCCCGAGGCGCCCGGCTCGACGAGCTCGTCGGGATCATCGACGCGGCATTCGCCGAGCTGGAGCAGCTCGCGGGCGGGCTCGGCAACCTGCGCGAGATCACTCCCCGCACGATCGACTACCTGGTGGCGCGGGGCGAGCGGCTCTCGGCGCAGATGTTCGCCGCCGCGCTGGAAGCAGGCGGCTGCGCCGCTGCCTACGTGGACGCGACGGAAGTGGTCCAGACCGATGGCACGTTCGGCAACGCCTCCCCCGATTTTGGCGGCACGGCGCGCCGCGCGCGCCGCGCGCTCGGCCCGGTGCTGGCGCGCGGCGCGGTCCCCGTCGTGCCGGGGTTTCTCGGCGCCGCCCCCGACGGCCAGGTGGCCACCTTGGGGCGCGGCGGCTCCGACTTGACCGCGACGCTGCTCGCGCGCGTATTGGGGGCTCGCGACGTGTCGCTCTGGAAAGACGTCCCGGGTCTGCTCACCGCGGATCCCCGGATCGTGCCCGACGCGCGCGTGGTGCCGCAGGTCCACCTGCGCGAAGCGGCGGAACTCGCCTATTACGGCGCCAAGGTGCTGCACCCGCGCTCGCTCGTCCCCGTGATGAAGCAGAACGTCGCGATTCGGATCCGCCCGTTTGCCGAGCCTGCGTCCCTCGGCACCGAGATCTCGCGACGCCGCACCCTCGAGCAGTATCCCGTAAAGGCGCTCTCGGCCATTCCGAAGCAGGCGCTGCTCACGGTCACAGGCAGCGGCATGCTGGGCGTCCCCGGCATCGCGGCCCGGACCTTCGCGGCGGTGCACCACGAAGGGATCTCGGTGTCGCTCATCACCCAGGCCTCGTCCGAGCATTCGATCTGTTTCAGCGTCCCGGAGGAAAGCGCGCAGCGCGCGCGCCGCAGCCTGGAGCAGACGTTCCAGCGGGAGATCGCGCGGCAGGAAATCGACGGTGTGGAGGCGCGCACCGGTCTCGCGACGCTCGTGGTCGTGGGGCTCGGCATGGCGGAGACGCCGGGCATCGCCGCCCGCGTCTTCTCCGCCCTGGCCGAGGCCGGGATCAACGTGATCGCCACGGCCCAGGGGTCGTCGGAGCTGAATCTGTCGCTGGTGGTGGACGGCAAGGAAGCGCCGCGCGCCCAGCGCGTGGTGCACGCGGCGTTTCAGCTCTCGAAGATCGGCGGCGGCGCGGTGGCGCACCCCGAGCGCAGCGACGTGGTGCTGCTCGGTTTCGGGCAGATCGGGCGGGCGCTCGCTCCCATGATCGCGAAGGTGAAACGGGAGGCGCTCACGCTCCGCATCGTGGGCCTGATCGACTCGAGCGGATTCGTGTTCGACGCGGACGGCTTCTCGCCGCGCCGCCTCGCGGCGTTAGGGGCGGCGAAAGTCAAGGGTGCACCGCTCGCCAAGGCGACGGGTGGGCGGTGGGCGAGCGCCGCCGAAGCGGTCGCGTTCGTGGCTCGTCATGCGCTCAGCAATCCCATCCTGGTGGACCTGACGGCCGACGAGACGACCGACACGCTCACGACCGCGTTGGGCGCGGGGATGCACGTGGTGCTCGCCAACAAGCGCCCCGTCACCACCGACAAGCGGCACTACGACGCGCTCCGGGCCGCCGCCCAGGCGCACGGCCGCCGCCTGCTGCTCGAGGCGACCGTGGGCGCCGGCCTGCCCATCATCGATACCTATCAGAAGCTCGTGGAGTCGGGCGACCGGGTGTCGAAGATCGAGGGCTGTCCCTCGGGGACGCTCGGCTACCTGTTCGGGGAGCTGGGCCGCGGCGCCACGTTCTCGCAGGCGTTGGAGGGCGCGATCGCCAAGGGCTATCCCGAGCCCGACCCACGCGAGGACCTGTCCGGCATGGACGTGGCGCGCAAGGCCCTGATCCTCGGACGGCTGCTCGGCTTTCCCGGTGAGCTCGACGACATCGCGGTCGAGTCGCTGGTTCCGGATGGCGCCGGGCGGCTCAAGCTTGATCGGTTCCTCGCGTCGCTCGAGCAGTTCGACGTGGCATGGGCGAAGCGCGTGGCGGCGGCCCGGGCACGCGGCGGGGTGCTGCGCTACCGCGCGATCGTCACACGACGGAGCATCCGCGTCGGTCTCGTCGTGGTGGACGCGTCGAGCCCGATGGCTTCGCTCAATGGGACGGATAACCAGTTTATCTTCACGACCATGCGCTACAAGAAGAACCCGCTGGTGATCACCGGGCCCGGCGCGGGCCCGGCGGTGACGGCGGGAGGCATTCTGAACGATGTGCTGAAACTCGCCGGCGCATGAAGCCCGCCCCTCGTCTCACCTGGCAAGTGTGCGCCAGCTGCGGCAGCGAGATCCCCGAGACTGATCCCCACCCACGATGCCCGCGCTGCCGCGGGCTGCTGGAGCTGCGTCATGAACCCCCGGCCCAGGGCGGGAACGCGCTCCGGGCCACATTCGACGCGCGTTGGGGCGTGCGCCGCGGCGTGCTCGCTTCGGGTGTGTGGCGCTACCGCGAGGCGGTCCTCCCCACGGCGGGCGAGCACATCCTCTCCTATCCCGAGGGCAACACCCCGTTGCTCGCCAGCGCGGCGGTGAGGCGGTGGGCGGGCGCGCCGGACCTGTGGCTCAAGCACGAAGGCCACAACCCCACGGGCTCGTTCAAGGACCGCGGCATGACCGTGGGCGTGACGCAGGCGCGGCGCGTCGGAGCCCGCGCGGTCGCGTGCGCGTCCACCGGTAACACGGCGGCGGCGCTCGCCGCCTACGCCGCGCTCGCCGAGCTACCGGCGCTGGTGCTCGTGCCGAAAGGTCAAGTGGCGCTCGGCAAGTTGGCGCAGGCGCTCGCGTACGGGGCCCGGACGCTGCTGGTGCGGGGCAACTTCGACGACTGCCTCGAGCTCGCCGACCAGGCGAGCGA
>DASQAM010000405.1:0-4969 GCA_035635735.1 Gemmatimonadales bacterium
GGTGGCGCCGGCCGTCGCTCGACGCCGCGGGCGTCCGCTGTGCATCCTCGATCTCGGCATGCCACGCGATGTGGAGCCCTCGGTCGCCCAGCTCGAGAACGTCTTCCTGTACGACATCGACGATCTCCAGGCGGTGGCGGCCCAGGCGGCGGCCGAGCGGCGCGGCGACATTCCGGCGGCGGAGCGCATCGTGAGCGAGGAAGTCGAGCGCTTTTGGGCCTGGTACGGCGGACTGGTGGTCGTGCCCGTCCTGAAGGAGTTCCGCGAGCGGTTGGATCAGGTGCGCGCCGCCGAGGTGGAGCGTGCGCTGCGCCGCCTCTCGCATTTGAGCCCGGAGGACCGCGGAGAAATCGAGCACTTCAGCCATACGCTGCTCAATAAGTTTCTGCACCAGCCGACCATCGCCCTCAAAGAGGCCGCGCAAGCCGGGCGGGGCTACGGCCTGCTCGAGGCGCTGAAGCGCCTCTTCGGCCTGGAGCGCCGAGATGAGGGATAGTGTCCTCGTCACCGGTGGGGCGGGGTACATCGGCAGCGTCGTGGTCGCACAGCTTCTCGTCCGCGGGTACCCGGTCGTGGTTCTGGACGACCTCAGTCGCGGGCACCGGGCGGCGGTGGCGCCCGAGGCGACGTTCGTGCGGGGCGGGGTCGGAGACCGGGCCGGTCTGGACGCGTTGCTCCGGAGTCATCGCTGCAACGCGCTGGTGCATCTCGCCGCGTACGCCCTGGTGGGGGAGTCCGTGGCTGAGCCCGAGATGTATCGCGCCAACAATGTGACGGCCGGGCGCGTGCTCCTGGAGCGCGCCGCCGCGGCCGGCGTGCGGCGCGTCGTGTTCTCATCTTCGTGCGCGGTGTACGGCCATCCGCGTGTCACGCCGATTCCGGAGGACGCGGCCCTGGCGCCGGTCAACCCCTACGGCGAGACGAAGCGCGAGTTCGAGCGCGTGCTCGCGGACTACGCGAGGGCGGACGGTGCCACCGTCGTGAGCCTGCGCTACTTCAATGCCGCCGGGGCGACTGTCCATCACGGAGAGGATCACGTCCCCGAGACACACCTCATCCCCAACCTCTTGCGCGTGGCGTCCGGCCGGCAGCAGGCGCTCGACATCCAGGGGACGGATTACCCCACACCGGATGGGACGGCGGTGCGAGACTACGTACACGTGCTGGACATCGCCGACGCGCACGTCCGGGCGCTCGAGGCGGATCTGACGCAGGCGGGCTCAGAGGGGCGGGCCGCCACGGTGAACCTCGGGACCGGCGTCGGGTACTCCGTGCTCGCGGTCGCAGAAGCGGCGCGGCGGGTTACGGGCCGGCCGATTCCGGCGGTGGCACGACCGCGCCGGCCGGGGGATCCCCCCGAGCTCGTTGCGGCGGCGGGGCGGGCCGCAACGATGCTCGGCTGGCGGCCGCGGCACTCCAGTCTGGAGGAGATCCTCGCGAGCGCGTGGGCCTGGCACCAGGCGCACCCGCATGGGTACGGGAACTAGGGAGGGCTGACATCGTGCTCTTTCAGGTGGGCCGGGCGGTCCCCACAACGCCCTGGGAGCTGGTTCTCACGTCGAGCCGCGAGACCAAGTTCGTCCTCGCTATCCTCGTCGTGTTTTCGATCGTCTCCTGGTATCTCATCTTCCTCAAGTGGTGGCAGTTCCGCCGCATGCGCCGGCAGGCCGACCGCTTCATGGCGGAGATCGAGCGCGCGACGCGGCTCGACGATGCCTACCACGCTGCCATGCGGTTGCCCGCCTCGCCCTACAACCGCTTACTGCGGGAAGGCATAAACTTCTTCTCGGAGTTGAAGCCCGGTGGTTTGAAGGACAACGGCCCGGCGGTGGCGACCCAGACCGCACTGACGACGACGCAGCTCGAGGCGCTGCGGATGGTGCTCGCGAAAGAGGTCGCGGCGGAGCGCGACGCCGCGGCGCGCTTCATTCCCTGGATCGCCACCTTCGGCTCCGTGAGCCCACTCCTCGGGCTGCTCGGGACGGTGCTGGGTGTGATGGACGCGTTCATCGGGATCGCCGTCGGCGGCTCCGGCAACATCGCGGCCGTGGCTCCCGGCGTCGCCGAAGCCCTGGTCACGACCGTCGCCGGGCTCGCGGTGGCCGTCCCGTCCGTCATGGCCTACAACTTGTTCGTGAACCGGCTCGGCCTGTTCGCGGGCGAGCTGGAAGGGTTCGCGCAGGAAATCATCGGCACAATGGCGCGCGAAGGGAGGCTCTAATGGCCGGGCTGCTGGGCGGGGGCGGCGGTGGGCTGCGCGGGCACGGGGAGCTGCCCTTGAACGCGGACATCAACGTCACGTCGCTCGTGGACGTGGCATTCGTGCTACTGATCATTTTCATGATCACCGCGCCGATCATGCAGGGGGGCGTCGACGTCCGCTTGCCCCGGGCCGAGGCGAAGCCGCTCGAACCGAAGTCGGGCCTCGTGGTGACCGTCGACCGCGAGGGGCGCATTTTCATGGATCAGACGGCGCTCTCATACGCGGATTTCCGGGCCACGTTTCCCGCGTTTGTGCGAACCAAACGCCCCACTGGGGTGTACCTTCGGGCCGACGGTCGGGTCCCCTACGCGGCCGTGGTGCAGGTGCTGGCGGCGATCCGCGCGGCGGGCGTGAACGACGTTGGCCTCGTTGCGGAGCCGGAGGTGGTCGAGCGGTGAGACGGGGGCGCCGGGGGTCCGAGAGCGCGAGCGTGGGCCTCGTCGGGACCGTCGCGGTACACGCGCTCGCCGGGCTGTTCCTCGTTGCCGGGGCGGCGGCTGCGCGCAAGCCCGTGCCCCCGACCTATCGCGTGCACCTCGTGGCGGCGCCCGAGCCGACGCCGGACGCGCGCAAAGCGCCCGAGGCGGTGGATCGGCCGGCGGAGGACAAACCGGCGCCGGCTCCGAAGGCCAAGTCGCCGAAGAGCACGGTCTCCCCGGCGCCGCCGCCCCCGGTGGCGGACAACGCGAAGCGCGAGGCCGCGCCGCGCACCACGCCCAACGTGGCGCCGCTCCCGGGAGAGAAGCCGTCGACCGGCACGGACGTCGCCACGGTGAGCACGGAAGGGGTGGCGTTTCCCTTCCCCCAGTATTTGCAGAACATCGTGGCGCAGGTGCTGCGAGTCTGGCAGCGCCCGCTCCAAAGCACTCCTCTCGAGGCGGAGGTCTCGTTTCTGGTGCATCGCGACGGGTCGGTGAGCGATCTCACGCTCCTCAAGCGGTCGGGGAATTATGCGTTCGACCTCGAAGCACAGGGAGCGATCGAGCAGGTCGGACGAATCAAGGCGTTCCGGGCGCTGCCCGACGGCTGGAGTGCCGACGTGCTCTTCGTGCGCTTCTACTTCAGCGGGAAGCGGCAGTGAGGCGGTTGCTCCTCGGTCTCGGCGTTCTGTCCGGCGGTCTCGCCGTCCGACCGTCTCACGCCCAAGACACGTCGGCCGTCGATCGGGGCGTCCGCATCGGCATCGTCTACCGACCCGGCGTGCGCCCGGGCATGGTGGTGCTGCCGGTACATGCGCCGGCGCTCGATTCGGCACGCATCATCCTGTCGCGCGATCTCGACTACAGCGACCGGTTCGAGCTGATCACGCTGCCCGGGGGTGACTCGATCCGCGTCACGACCACGGCGTCCGGCGCCCGCCCCCCGGCTGCGGGCGGCGCGGGACGAACCGGAGGAGGCGCCGCTGCGGCCGCGACCACGCTGAACTATCCGCTGTACCAGGCGCTCGGCGCCGACTTCGCCGTCGCCGTCGCGCCTGGGTCGGGCGACACCACGGTGGTCACTGTGCACGACGTGGCGGCCGGCGGCGTGCGGCGTGAGCTCCGGGCACGGCTGCCGGCGCTCAAGGATCCCGGGTTTCGCCTCGTAATCCATCAGCTGGCCGACCGCGTGCTGGAGGCGGCCCTCGGCGTGGGTGGGACGGCCGCCACGCGCGTGCTGTTCGTGATGGACGGGAAGGTGTACAGCATCGATCAGGACGGCGCCGATCAGAAGCTGGTGTCCTCGAGCGATCACCAGGCGATGTCGCCGGCCTGGGCCGCGGACGGTCGTCGGTTCTCGTACATGGAGTTTTGGCAGGGTCACGGACGGCTCTTCCTGCAGGAGGTTGCGAGCGGCAAGCGCGCGCCCGTCGCCACCACGGGCCAGGCACTCGACTTCACGCCGGCGTTCTCGCCCGACGGTAAGACGCTCGCGTTCAGCCGCGCGACCGAGGAAGGCACCGACCTCTACACGGTGAACATCAAGGACGGCTGTTGCTTACAGCGCTTGACCGTAGGCCGCTTTTACGACAACTTGTCACCGACCTACAGTCCCGACGGCCAGCGGATCGCGTTCGTGTCGACGCGACCCGGGCTGCCGCAGATCTACGTGATGGCGGCGGACGGGACGGACCAGCAGCTCTTCGCGCCGTTCGACTACGGCGCTACCGGTTCGTCCAACGCGCCGGAGTGGTCGCCCGACGGCCAGACGGTCGCCTTCCACCGCGACGTGGGTGGCACCTTGCAGGTGTTCGTGCTCGACGTGCGGACGCGTGCGGTGCGGCAGCTCACCTCGGTCGGGCGGAACGAAGATCCAACCTGGGCACCCGACAGTCGTCATATGGCGTTCGTGTCGGATCGTTCGGGGTATCGGCAGCTCTGGATCATCGACGTAGAAACCGGCCGCATCCGCCCGCTGCTGCAAAAGAGCGGCGCGCGGCTGCCGGCCTGGTCTCCGCGGTTGCCGGAGACCGCATCGTCGACCCCTTGAAATCGGAGAGGACTTGAACCGATGAAACGCCTACCCTTGCTCCTGCTGAGCGGTCTCGCCGTCGCGGCCATGGCCGCGTGCGGCGGCAAGACGCCGGAGACGACGCCTACCCCGACCGGGCCCAACGCGGACTCGCTCCGCGCGGCCCAGCAGGCGCACGACGATTCCATGAAGGCGGCCCAGGAGGAAGCAGACCGGAGGGCCCAGGCAGAGGCGAAACGCCGTCAGGAGATCGCC
>DASQAM010000406.1:0-3511 GCA_035635735.1 Gemmatimonadales bacterium
CGAGGTCGACCGGCTGCTCAAGAAGCTGCCGGCGGCCGACCCGACGCTCGGACGACCGAGCGGCGGCGAACGGACCGTCCGCAAGCCGGCCGCGGTGCCCGGCGGCGGATGGGGCGGCGGTGCGGCACCAACCGCCCGCGACCGCATCGGGACCTGGGCGAAAGTGGCGCTCGGGGTGCTCGTCGGCATCGGGATCGCCCCGGGCATCTGGCCGTATACCCACGGCTGCGGGTTGCGGCTGATGTTCTATCTCCTCGGGGTGACCACCGTGATTGCCGCCGGGTTGTGGGCGAGCATTTCATCGTGGAGGCGACGCCTCGGCTTCGCTCACGTGATCTCGCAGATCCTCATCGTCTGGGGGATTCTCCTCTTGACGCGGGAAGTGTTGCCGCGCGTCGGCGAAAAGGCGGCAGCTCTGTGGCTGTGCCCCGACGTGCCGCTGCCGCGCTGACACCTGTCACCCGATACCTGACACCTCTCATGCCTGAGAACTTCAAGAACTTCATCGCCGGCGAATGGGTCGCCCCTCGGACCGGCGCGTACTTCGAGAACCGCAACCCGGCGGACTGGGACGACGTGATCGGCTGCTTCCCGCGCTCGGGCCCGGACGATGTGACGCGGGCCATCGCGTCGGCCAGGCGAGGATTCGCGCACTGGTCCAAGACCCCCGCGCCGATCCGCGGCGAGGTGCTGCACCGCGTCGGCGATCTGCTCGTCCAGCGCAAGAAGGACGTCGCGCGCGCCATGACGCGCGAGATGGGGAAGGTCCTGCCCGAGACCCGTGGCGACGTCCAGGAGGGCATCGACACCGCGCATTACGCCCACACGGAGGGCCGTCGGCTGTTCGGTCGCACGGTGCCCTCGGAGCTGCGTAACAAATGGGCGATGAGCTTCCGCCGGCCGATCGGCGTCGCGGGACTCATCACGCCGTTCAACTTCCCGCTTGCGATCCCGACGTGGAAGATGTTCCCCGCGCTCTTGTGCGGGAATGCGGTGATCTTCAAGCCGGCCGAGGACGTGCCCCACACCGCGCACCTGCTGGTGGAGATCCTGCTCGAGGCGGGCCTGCCGCCCGAGGTCGTGCAGCTGGTCCACGGGGAGGGCTCGGTCGTCGGCAAGGCGATGGTGGAGCACCCCGAGGTCCCCGTCGTCTCGTTCACGGGGTCGACCGAGACGGGATCCGTCATCGGCGCGACGTGCGGCCGGATGCACAAGCGCCTCTCGCTCGAGATGGGCGGCAAGAACGCGATGATCGTCATGGACGACGCGGACTTGGACCTGGCCCTCGACGGTGCGCTGTGGGGAGCGTTCGGCACGACCGGCCAGCGCTGTACCGCCACGAGTCGCCTGGTCGTGCACGAGCGGGTGCACGACAAGCTCGTCAAGATGTTGTGCGATCGGGCGGCGCGGCTGCGCCTCGGTCCCGGGCTCGACGCCAAGACCGACGTCGGCCCCCTCATTAACGAGGATGCTCGCAAGAAGGTCGAGTACTACGTGGGGGTGGGGCGTGACGAAGGCGCGCAGGTGCTGATCGGCGGGGAGCGGCCGACAGAGAAGGGGCTCGAGCGCGGGTGGTTCTACAAGCCCACCGTGCTCGCCGGGGTCCGGGCCGGCATGCGGGTGGAGCAGGAAGAGATCTTCGGCCCGGTGCTGTCGGTGATCAAGGTGGGGTCGCTCGACGAAGCGATCGCCGTGAACAACGACGTGAAATACGGGCTCTCGAGCTCGCTCTACACGCGCGACGTGAGCGCCGCCTTCGGGGCGATGGGCGAGCTCGACACCGGCATCACGTACGTGAACGCTCCCACGATCGGCGCCGAGGCGCACCTGCCGTTCGGCGGCGTGAAGCAGACCGGCAACGGGCACCGCGAGGGCGGGTGGGAGGTCTACGACTTCTACTCGGAGACCAAGGTGATCTACGTGGACTTCTCCGGGAAGCTGCAGCGGGCGCAGATCGACACCGAGATCTGACGCGGCGCGACGAATTGTACCGCCCTGCAATGGGACGGTGATGCCGCTCACACCGGCTGCATTAGCGTGCGGTCGGTGGATCACGAATCGTTGGTGATCGTCCTGTCAACCGGTGGCTCGCCGCTCGACGGAGCGGCGCTCAGCGAACTCGCGGAGGTCCGAGTCGCGTGGGTGCGCGTCGAACGCGAGGGCGACGCCGCGTGCCTGGCGGCCCGGGTGTTGCATGGCGACTCCCCGGACGAGTTCCGGGACCGGGTCCGCCGTTGGGCGGGGGCGCGCGGATGGGCGGTGACTGTTGCTTCTGGCGGACGGCTTGGCTAAAGTAAAAGCCATGCATCACTTGGGGGCCCCTCGGCCGGGTAGCGGCGCGCGCACCGCACCGGTGCCCTTCGCCCCCCCTCAGCGCCGCTCCCGGTTGGCGCGATGGTTCGACAATTGGATGCGCTCGTTGGGCATGGCGCTGGTGTTGTTCCTCATCATTCGCACGTTCCTCGTCGAAGCGTTTCAAATTCCGTCGGGCAGCATGGAGCGGACGCTGCTCGCGGGTGATTTTCTGTTCGTCAACAAGGCCGTGTACGGCGCGCAAATCCCCGGCACCCACGCCCGGCTTCCCGGCTTCGAGTCACCGCGACGCGGTGACGTCATCGTGTTCGCGTACCCGAAGAATCCCGAGCTCAACTACGTGAAGCGGGTGATCGGGGCCCCGGGGGACACCGTGGAAATGCGCGGCGGCGAGGTACGGGTGAACGGTCGGCGGTTGGTGGAGCCCTATGTCCAGCGGGTGGACCCTCGCGACGTGTACGACCCGGAGTTCAACTGGCAGCGGGACTATCTGCTCGGGGGCCCGAGCGTCGCCCGCGAGTATCACCCTACCCGAGACAACTGGGGTCCCCTGGCCGTCCCGCCCGGCAAGTACTTCGTGCTGGGCGACAACCGGGACAATTCCGCGGATTCACGGTACTGGGGCTTTGTGGACGCGGCGGCGGTCAAGGGACGGCCGCTCGTTGTGTATTTCAGCTACGACCGGGAAGCGCGGGATGCGCTTCCTTGGCTGACCGATATTCGCTGGCACCGGCTCGGGTCGATCATCCGGTAAGACCCGACGGCTGGAGCCGGAGTCCCGTGCGGCGGCGTCGTGCGCGCCTGGAGGGGTGACTCGGCCATGCAACTAAACACAGCGAAACGAGCCTCGTTCGACGAGGGATCGCTCGACCAGTACCTGCGGGAGATCAGCCAGTATCCGTTGATCACCCGCGAGGAAGAGGTGACGCTGGCGCAGCGGATCAAGCAGAGCGACGCGGAGGCGCTGGACAAGCTGGTGCGCTCCAACCTCCGGTTCGTCGTCTCCGTGGCCAAGAAATACCAGAACCAGGGAGTATCGCTCTCGGACTTGATCAACGAGGGCAACCTCGGCCTGATCCGGGCCGCCCACAAGTTCGACGAGACCAAGGGCATCAAGTTCATCTCGTACGCCGTCTGGTGGATCCGCCAGGCGATCCTGCAGGCGCTCGCCGAGCAATCGCGCATCGTGCGCGTCCCG
>DASQAM010000407.1:0-2739 GCA_035635735.1 Gemmatimonadales bacterium
CGCTGTGTCAGAAGGGCATGTTGTGCGGGAATAATTCGCGACCGCCATAGACCAGGGGGGTACCGACCGATGGCCTGGAGGACCGTTGCGGCCGCGACATCGCTGGTCTTCACGTTGGGTCTCGGGTGCTTCGTTCGGCCCGGGTTCACGCAACAACCGGATTCCGCCGGCGCGCGACCCGATTCCAGCCTATCCGCCGAGGCCCTGAAGAAGCTGAGCATCGAGCAGTTGATGAACCTGCAGGTCACCTCCGTCTCGAAGCGCCCCGAGCGACTGTCGCAGACCGCCTCGGCGATCCAAGTGATAACGCAGGAGGACATTCGGCGCTCCGGCGCGGCGAGCCTGCCCGAGGCCCTGCGCCTCGCCAGCAACCTACAGGTCGCACAGCTCGATTCGCGCCAATGGGCGATCAGCGCGCGCGGGTTCAACAGCACGGCAGCCAATAAGCTGCTGGTGCTCATCGATGGGCGCACGGTGTACACACCGTTGTTCTCCGGTGTGTTCTGGGATGTGCAAGAGATACCCCTCGGAGACATCGATCGGATCGAGGTCATCAGCGGACCCGGGGCGACGCTGTGGGGAGCCAACGCGGTCAACGGCGTGATCAACGTCATCACGAAGGACGCCAAGGACACGCAAGGGTTCCTGCTAGCGGGTGGCGGCGGCACCGAGCAGCACGGCTTCGGCACGGTTCGCTACGGAGCGCCTTTGGGCTCCAGCGTTCGCGCGCGAATCTACGTCAGGGGGTTCGATCGCGACGCGACGGCGTTGCCCAGCGGACAGGACGCCGCCGATGACTGGCACCTGGAGCAGGGAGGGTTCCGGATGGATTGGGAGGCGTCGAGCGCCAGCCGCGCCACCCTGCAGGGCGATCTGTACGACGGCCGCATCGCGCAGGACAGCGGGGGCGACATCGCCGTCAGCGGACGCAACGTGATCGCCAAATGGTCACGCACGCTCTCCGAACGGTCGAGCCTCGCGGCGAACCTGTACTACGACCGGACCCACCGCGACATCCCGGGTTTGTTTGGTGAGGACCTCGACACGTACGATTTCGATCTGCAACAGCGTACGCGATTGGGCGATCGGCATGACGTGGTCTGGGGGCTCGGGTACCGGAACATCAACGACCGCACCGTTATCGGGTCGGACTCCACCCTGGCCTTCCTGCCGTTGCACGTTGCGCGAGAGTGGTTCACCGGCTTCGTCCAGGACGAAATCGCGCTCGTTCCCAACCGGGTCCACGTGACCGTCGGCACCAAGATTGAGCACAACGACTACACCGGCTTCGAGATCCAGCCGAGCGGCCGTGTGAGCTGGAGGCCGGGCTCGTCCGGCACGCTCTGGATGGCCGTGTCGCGGGCACTGCGGACGCCCTCGCGCATCGACCGGGAGTTGTTCGCTCCCGCCAAACCACCCTACTTCTTCGTCGGCGGTCCCGACTTCCATTCGGAAGAAGAGCTGGCGTATGAGCTGGGATACCGCTATCAACGCGGGACGCTGGGGTTGTCGGTGGCCACGTTCTACAGTCGCTACCACGGGCTCCGTAGCGTGGAGCAGGTCAACCCACCCGCACCGGTTCCCCTTGTGATCGGCAACGGGCAGGACGGTGAGTCCTATGGAGCCGAAGTGACGGCCGAGTACTGGCTCACAAACCGGTGGCGGGTGCACGCCGGGTACACCGAGCTGCGCGTCCACGTCTGGCCGAACCCCGGCAGCACCGACATGTCCCGGGGCTCGGGGGAGTCTCAGGTTCCCGATCGCCAGTTCCTCTTGCAGTCGTCGGTGGATCTACCGGCGCACTTGGGCCTCGCCGCCTGGTTCCGGGCGATCGATGACATCAACAATCAGCTGGTCGCGGCGTATGCCGAGCTGAATGCCACGCTCAATTGGCAGCCGACGTCGCACTTCGATCTCTCGCTCGTCGGGCAGAATCTGCTGCACGGGCAACACCGCGAGTTCGGCGCGTCCGGTCCCACTCGTCGGGACATCCAGCGCGGCGTGTATGGGGCGGTCGCATGGCATTTTTGAGAGTCACGACCGCTCTGCTCCTCGTCTGTGCCGCCCGCCTCGGCGCTCAAGCGGGGAAGGCCTCCGAGGCTCAGGTGAAGGCCGTCTTCCTGTTCAACTTCGCGCAATTCGTCGATTGGCCGGCTGAGGCCGTGCCCGACTCGCAGGCGCCGCTCGTCATCGGGATTCTGGGAGGCGACCCGTTCGGCGATCTTCTCGATGCCACCGTGCGCGGAGAACATCGGGGAGCGCGGCCCTTCGTCGTCCATCGCTATCAACGCGTGGAAGACATCACGCGGTGCGACATCCTGTTCATCAGTCGGTCCGTGGCGGATCAGCCGGAAGACGTCCTCACGCGTCTCAAGAATCGGCCGATCCTCACGGTGAGCGACGCCGACCGATTCGCCGAACGGGGCGGCATGATTCGCTTCGTGACTGACCGGAGCCGGATCCGCCTCCAGATCAACCCGGAGGCGGCGGAAGCCGCACACCTGACGATCAGCTCCAAACTGCTGCGGGTGGCCGAGGTCATCACCCCCACTGGGCGTTGAGATGTCGCTGCGCGACTGGCCGATCAAGCAAAAGCTGACGGCGATGCTCGTCCTGATCAGCGGGCTGGTCTTGCTGCTCACGTCCGCCGCGTTCGCCGGGTACCAGTACTGGTCGCTCCGCTCGGCAACGCGCGACGCCCTCGCCGTCCGCGGTCGGATCATCGCCGCCAACAGCACG
>DASQAM010000408.1:0-1942 GCA_035635735.1 Gemmatimonadales bacterium
GATATCGTGAACGGCCGGCTGTTCCGCTCGCCGATCTACGAGAACTACGGCAAGTTGATCGCCGAAGAGCGCTACGAGCCTGCCGGGTTCAAGCTGAAGTACGGCTTGAAGGATGTCCGCCTGGCGCTCGGCGCCGCGGACGAGGTCGCCGCGCCCATGCCGCTGGCGAGCCTGATTCGGGACCGTTACCTGTCCGGCGTCGCCCGTGGTTGGGGCGACATCGATTGGGCCGGGCTGGCCCGGATCGCCGCTGCAGACGCGGGGCTCAGCCCCCCGCGATCGCCGGGATGACGGTCACCTCGTCGCCGTCCTGGACAGGCGCCGCGAAGCCGCCGCGGAACCGCACGTCTTCATCGTTCAAATAGAAGTTGACGAAGGGGTAGGGCTTTCCCTCCTTGTCCCGAAGCCGGGGCGCGAGGGCGGGGTAGCGCGCAGCCACGTCGGCCACGGCCTCTCCCAGCGTCCGGCCGGTCGCCTCGATCGTCCGGGCGCCGCCGGTGTGGGCGGCGAGCACCGATGGCAGGTTCAGCGTGATGGCCATGTCCGTTCCTCCTCCACAAGAGTCGTCACCTCCCGCAGCCGCGGCGCGATGACCGGGGCTTCGGGGACCGCTCCCTGCACCGCCTCGAGCGTCTTCAAGCCGTGACCTGTGATACAGAGGACCACTTCGTCCCGGGGTTCGAGCCGGCCCGCGCGCGCCAGCGCGAGCGCGCCCGCGGCGGTGACGCCCCCCGCCGTCTCGGCGAAGACGCCCGTGTCCTCGGCGAGAAAGCGGATCCCCTCGACCAGCTCCGGGTCGCTCACCGCCGCGGCCCAGCCGCCGGTCTCCCGCATTGCCCGGGCGGCGAACACGCCGTCCGCAGGACTGCCGATCGCGAGGGAGCGACAGATGGTCTGCGGCACTTCGGGCTCGAGCGCATCGCCGCCGCGCTCCACCAGGCGGACGATCGGGGCACACCCGGCGGCCTGTGTGCCGTACAGCCGCGGCAGGCTGCCCCGAACCAGCCCTGCCTCGAGAAACTCGCCGAACCCCTTGCGCAGCTTCGAGAGGAGCGAGCCACCCGCCATCGGCGCGACGACCGCGGTCGGCAGCCGCCAGCCGAGCTGCTCAGCGATCTCGTACGCGACGGTCTTGGACCCCTCGCCGTAGTAGCTCCGCAAATTGACGTTCACGATCCCCCAGCCGAACCGATCCGCCACCTGGGCGCACAGCCGGTTCACGTCGTCGTACGTCCCGCGCACACGTACGAGGCGGGCGCCGTAGACACTGGTACCGATGACCTTGCCGACCTCGAGCTCGTCAGGGATGAAGATCCACGCCTTGAGGCCGGCCCGTGCCGCGTGCGCCGCGACCGCATTCGCGAGATTGCCGGTGGACGCGCAGCCGATGGTCTCGAGTCCGAAGACGGCCGCTGCGTTGATCGCCGCGGCCACGACGCGGTCCTTGAACGAGAGCGACGGATGGGACACCGTGTCGTTCTTCACCCACACCCGCGCCACGCCGAAGCGCCGTGCGAGCACCGGGGCGTCGACCAGGGGCGTGAACCCGGTGTCGAGCGACCATACCGGATCGCCGTCGAACGGCAGCCACTCCTTGTAGCGCCAGAGTGAAGGCGCCCGGCCGGCGATGGTCTCGCGGTCCGGCAGGCGGCGTCCCGGCTCGTAGACGGGATCGAGGGGCCCGAGACACTGCTCGCAGATGGCGGTCGGGACGGCGGCGCGCTCGGTCCCACAGCTGCGGCAGCGGAGCGGCCGGGCGGTGAGCGGCGGAGAAGCGATGGTAGCCGGCATGTGAGCCTCAACAAAAAAACCCGGGCATCAACTGCCGCGGGCGGTCGCTTTTTAGCACCTTGTTTAACGTGGCGGCAATACGCGGCAAATCACCACGAGTCGTCGATTGTCGATCTTAACAATACTCGGCCGTCTAATCGGCCGCAACCGG
>DASQAM010000409.1:0-5470 GCA_035635735.1 Gemmatimonadales bacterium
GAAACGCTGCGCCGCTCCGACGGCACGCTGGTCCGATCAGTGGCAGGCAACCTGGCACTGGTGCGCAAGGTGGACGCGTTGCGGCTTCGCCCACCCGAGTTTCTCAAGGTCCCGACGCCCGACGGCGTGTCGCTCAACGCCTGGATCATCAAGCCGCGGGATTTCGACCCGGCGAAGCACTACCCGCTGCTGATGTTCGTATACGGCGGCCCGGGCTCCCAGACCGTCACGGACGCGTGGGGGGGCGCACAATACCTGTGGCATCAGATGCTCGCCCAGGATGGGTATCTGGTGGCGAGCGTGGACAATCGCGGGACCGGCGGGCGCGGGGCGAAGTTCATGAAACTGACGTACCTGCACCTCGGCCGGTACGAATCGGCCGACCAAATCGCGGCGGCACGCTGGTTCGGCCAGCAGCCTTTTGTCAGCGCGGATCGGATCGGGATCTGGGGGTGGAGCTACGGCGGGTACATGACGTCACGCACCGTGCTTCTGGGCGGAGGGTTGTTCAAGGCCGCACTCGCCGTCGCGCCCGTCACGGACTGGCGCTTCTACGATACGATCTACACCGAGCGCTACATGCGCACGCCCCAGGAGAACCAGGCCGGCTACGACGAGAGCGCATCCCTCACTTACGCCGACAGCCTCAAGAGCAGCTTCCTCCTGGTGCACGGCACCGGTGACGACAACGTGCACTTCCAGAACAGCGAGCGCCTGGTAGAGCGGCTCGAGGCGGCGAACAAGCAGTTCGACATGCGGATCTACCCGAACAAGACCCACTCGATCGCCGGTGGCGGCACCCGGGAAAACCTGTACGGGCTCTTCACGTCGTGGCTGAAGGCCCACCTGTAGGGCCCGAGTTCGCGCGCCTCGGGCAGAGGGCGCTTGCCGTCCTCACGCTGATCAACCTGTTCAACTATCTGGACCGGTGGATCGTCGCGGCGCTAGCCGAGAGCATGAAGCACTCGGAGCTCCAGCTTTCGGATACGCAGCTCGGGTCGCTCATGACGGGTTTCATCATCGTGTACATGATCGCCGCGCCGCTGTTCGGCTCGTTGGGCGACGCGCGGTCCCGGACGCGTCTCCTTAGCCTCGGCGTCGCGATTTGGAGCGTGGCGACGGCGCTCGCGGGTCTGGCGACGAGCTACGCGTCGCTGTTCGCGGCCCGAGCCGCGGTGGGCGTCGGTGAAGCGGCCTACGGCACGATCTCCCCGGCGCTCCTGGCCGACTACTTCCCCCGCGAGCGCCGCGGCAGGGTGTTCGCGGTCTTCTTCGCTGCCATCCCCATCGGCTCGGCGCTCGGATACATCGTCGGTGGGCTGGTCGATCACTATTTCGGGTGGCGCCAGGCGTTCTTCGTCGCCGGTGTGCCCGGACTGGTGCTCGCCGCGCTGGCGGTGCGGCTGTACGATCCGCCGCGCGGCGCCCAAGACTCCGCTGGGGGAGTCACCCCCGGCGCCCACGCCGTTTCCCTGGGCGGTGCCGCCCGTGCCGCCTACTCCGCGCTGGTTCGCAACCGTCCCTACGTGTTCACGGTCTTGGGCTACGCCGCCTACACATTTGCGATCGGCGCGCTGGCGTTCTGGACGCCGGCCTTCCTCGAGCGCACGCGCGGCATTCCGCAGGCGCGGGCGACCGTCCAGTTCGGGGCCATCGTGGTGGCTACGGGATTCATCGGGACCTACGCCGGGGGCTGGATCGGCGACTACTTCCTTCGTGTCTCACGGCAGGCGTACCTGTGGGTGTCGGGCGTGGTCACGCTCGTCGCCGCTCCCCTCACGCTGGTCGCGCTCGCCGCGCCACGCCCCGCCGTCTATTGGCCCGCAATGGTGGCGGCGGAACTCTGTCTGTTCGCCTCCACTGGCCCCATCAACTCGGCGATCGTCAACGTGGTCTCACCGCACATGCGGGCGACGGCGGTGGCCTTGAGCATCTTCACGATTCACCTCCTGGGCGACGTGCCATCCCCCTCCCTCGTTGGGGCGCTATCCGACGCACGCTCGCTGGGCGAAGCCGTGCTGATCATCCCGTTGGCGGTGCTCGCGGGAGGCATCATCTGGACCTACGCCGCCTGGCGGGGGGGACGCGCCGACGGCGAGCCGTCGTCGTGAGGACGTTCTTCCGGGCGCTGTTCGGTCTCATCCTGCGCGTCTTCTTCCGCCGCATCGAGGTCTCTGGTGTCGAGCGGGTACCCGCGCACGGTCCGGTGATCTTCGTGCTGAACCACCCGAGCGGGTTGATCGATCCCGCGTTCCTGCTGTGCCTCGCCCCGCGACGTGTCTCGCTGCTCGCAAAGGCCCCGCTGTTCCGTATGCCGGTGATCGGATTCTTCTGTCGCGCGTTCGAGGCGATCCCGGTTCACCGGCGTCAGGACACGGGCTCCGACCCCGCACAGAACCGCGAGACGTTCGACACGGCGCGCGCCGCGCTCGCCCGAGGCGGCGCGATTGCCATCTTCCCGGAAGGCACATCCCACTCGGATCCCAAGCTCCGGCCGCTGAAAACGGGCGCGGCCCGCATTGCATTCGGGGCCGCGGGGGCGCTCGGGGACGCGTCACCGATCCGGATCGTGCCGGCGGGCCTCTACTACAGGGCGAAGCGTACGTTTCGGAGCGCCGCGCTCCTGTACTTCGGGGAGCCGTTCGCGGTGGAACCGATCGCGCTCGAGCCGGGCGAAGAGCCACCTGCGGGGCCCGTGCGCGCGCTGACGGCCCGGATCGAGCAGGCCCTGGCCGCCGTGACCCTCCAGGCCGAGCAGGCGGAGGCGCACGCACTCGTGGACTGGGCCCAGCGCATCGTGAGCGCGCAAGACGAGGTGCCGGCCAGCCCCCCGTCGCTCGGCGACGAATTCGCGCTGCGTCGGCGCTTGCTGGCAGGGTACGACGCGGTCCGGGCGCAATGGCCCGAGCGATTCGCCGCCCTGGCGACTCGGATCGACCGTTACGAGGCCGTTTTGACGGCCGCGGGGCTCGATCCACGGCAGCTCACGCCGCGCCGCTTCACGCTCCGTCGCGTGACCGGTTACGTCGGGAAGGCGGTGCTGGTCCTCGTGCTCCTCCTGCCCGCCGCACTGGTGGGCCTCGTCGTGCACTATCCGGCGTATCGGGCGGTCGGGTTCGTCGCCACAGGTATGGCGAAGGGAGCGGAGGATGCGCTCGCGAGCATCAAGGTGCTCGCCGCGATGCTGCTTTTTCCCCTCACGTGGACCGGCGTGGCGGCGGCTGTCTGGCTGTGGCGGGGCATGGAGGCGGGGGTGCTGGCGTTCGCGCTGGCACCGCTCACCGCCTATGCCGCGCTGGTGTTCTTCGAGCGGCTCGACCGCATCATCGGCGGAGCCCGGGCGCTCACTCTGTTCGTGTTCCGGCGCTGGGCATTCTTACGGTTCTTGGCCGAGCGCAAGGCGATTCGAGAGGAGATCCTTGCGCTCGGCCGAGAGATCGGCGCGGTATAGGCTACCGCCAGGTCTTCACCTGCTCGACGAAAGCCTCCGCGAGACGGGTCCGGTCCGCCGTGCGCTCCAGGGCTCGCCCCAGATTGGTATGGAACGCCGCGACGGTCGAATCGATCTCGATCGCGCGGGCGAGCGGCCCGAGGGCTTCCTCGAACTGACCTTGGCCGATGTACACCTTGGCCAGGTTGTTCATCGACCAGGCGTCACGCTCGTCCAGCACGATCGCCTTCTTGTACGCTTCGATCGCACCGCTCGAGTCGCCGAGCTCGCGCTTCACCCGGCCGAGCACGCGGTAAGCCTCGTTCGACGTGGAATCGATCGTCACGACCCCCTCGACGTAGGGAAGCGCTTCCTGCGCCTTGCCCTGCTCGATCAGTACCCGGCTCAGGTTCAGGCGGCTCTTCACGTGGGTCGAATCCTTCTCCAGCGCCTGCGTGAACGCGCGCACCGCCGCGTCGCGGTCGCCCGTCTTCCAGGCCGAGAGGCCGAGCATGTAGAGGCCCCAGACGTTCTCCGGGTGCTCGCTCGTGTAGCTGGTGAACAACCGCACCGCTTCGTCGTAGCGCTTCTCGGTATACGCGGTCTGAGCGCCGTCGAACGACACAGTTCCGGCGCTACCGGGACTGGTCGGCGTCGAAACGTTCGACGTCTCGGGCGACACGGTCGTGACTTCGGCCGCATTCGCGTCGCTCGACTTGGAGTGCTTGTCCCCGCACGCGCCGGCGACGCACGCGGCAATGACGCACGGGATGATGGTGAGCTTCCGCATGAGAACCTCCTCCTGGTGGGGCGCTCGACAGAGCGCCGTTCGAACAGCCGTGGACGCCCGCTGTAAAGCAGGAGGGAGGCCAGCGATTAGTCGTGAGTCATCAATCGTCGGATCAACGAGTTGCATCGGCGAGAAACACATCGAGTGTCCGCGTGGACACGGGCTTGGGGTGGGCCTAGGTGTCCGAGTCGACACGTCCGCGGCTGATGTTATGGCGGCGCATGATCTTCAAGAGACTCGCATGATCGGCAAGGCCCAGCGCCTGCGCCGTCCGCGTGATGTGCCAGTCGTTATGCTCCAGGGCCGTGACGATGATCTGGCGCTCGGCCTCCGCCTTCAGGGCGTGGAATGTGGTCGGTGCGGGGCCCCCTGCGGCGCTGGCCCGCGGACCCGCGCTTTCCTGGATGTCGACGGGGATGTTCTCCACCCCGATCGTCTCGCCATCCGTCGCTATGATCATCCGCTCGATGACATTCCGGAGCTCTCGGACGTTGTTCCGCGTCCAGTCGTACCGCATCAGGCAGTCGAGCGCCGCCGGGTCGACCGTCTTGGGTCGTACGCCGAAGCGCGCACAGGTCACCATCAGGAGATGCTCCGTGAGTGCGGGAATGTCCGACAACCGCTCTCGGAGCGCAGGGACGCGGACTACGTGGACGTTGAGTCGGAAGTAGACATCCTCGCGGAAGCGGCCGGCCCGTACTTCGGCCTCGAGGTCGCGGTTCGTGGCGGCGACGACCCGCGCCGTCACGGCGACCGTCCGATTCCCACCGAGTCGGGTGATCTGCCGCTGTTCGATGACGCGCAGCAGCTTCGCCTGCGCCGCGAGAGGCAGTTCACCGATCTCGTCGAGAAACAACGTCCCGCCGGACGCGGCTTCGAACGCGCCCTTGCGGAGCGCACCGGCGCCCGTGAACGCCCCCCGCTCGTGGCCGAACAGCTCGTCCTCCACGAGGTTCTCGGGGATGGCCGCGGCGTTGAGCGCGATGAACGGTCCCGCCGGGTTCGCGCCCAACCGGTGCAGCTCACGGGCGACGAGCTCCTTCCCCGACCCGCTCTCACCCACGATCAGGACCGGACTCGGGATCTTCGCGACGCGCCCGATCGCGTCCCTGAGCCCCTGCATGGCGGGGCTCGCGCCCACGAGCGGGGCCTCGGAATCGAGGCGGCCCCGCAGGCCGGCGAGCTGCCCCGCGAGGCGTTGCTGCTCGAGCGCGTGCTCGACCTCTTGCACGACGCGTTCCATCGGCTCG
>DASQAM010000410.1:0-2748 GCA_035635735.1 Gemmatimonadales bacterium
GCAGGCAAAGCTGGTCCCGGCGTGCGCCACCAAGGTGGCGGACGGGATGGTGGTGCAGACCGAGTCCCATGCGGCCGTCGAAAACCGCAAGGGCGTGCTGCGGCTGCTGCTCGAGCGCTATCCAGGTGAGCACCTGGGGAACGGCAGCCGAGGGGGGGCGAAGCCTCGCAACGAGTTCGAGGAGTACGTCGTGCGCTACGGGGTCCGTCCCACGCCGCTCGGGGAGCGGGACCTCGTGCTGCGCCATGGTGACGAGCGGCCCGGCGACCCGATGATCCAGCACGACATGAGCACGTGCATCCTGTGCACGCGCTGCGTACGGGCGTGCGAGGACATCCAGGTGGTGGGCGTGCTGGACGTGGGCCAACGGGGTGAGCACACCGAGATCATCGTGGGCGCGGACGGCGACCCGGACAAGGCGGGCTGCACGTGGTGCGGCGAGTGCGTGCGGGTATGCCCGACGGGCGCGATCTTCGAGGTGATGCCGCGCGAGCGGTTCGCGCCCGCGAAGATTCTCCACCCGGACAAGACGGTCCGCTCGGTCTGCCCCTACTGCGGCGTCGGGTGCCAGGTGGATCTGCACGTCGTGGGCGACAAGGTCATGCGGGTCACCTCTCCGGATATCGAGCTCGACACTCCCAACCAGGGCTCGACCTGCGTGAAGGGCCGTTTCGGCTACGACTTTCCACAGCACCACGATCGTCTCACGAAGCCGCTGATCCGCAAGGGCTGGGAGAAGGAGCAGGGCCGCTGGGTCTGGCGTGGCCGCACCGGTGCGAATCGCCGGGGCGGTCCGTGGCAGACCATCGAGGGGGAGGGCCAGAACGCGAAGCCGGCGGGCCCACCGCGCTCGGTGGGAAAGGCGGTGCGCGACCTGCCGTTGCTGGAGCGCGTGGACCTGGACATTCGGGACCGGGTGGCGACCCCGCCATCCTGGTACGAGCCCTTCCGCGAGGCCACGTGGGATGAGGCCCTCGAGCTCACGGCGCAGGAGCTCTTGCGCCTGAAACGCGAGCGCGGCCCCGCCTCCCTGGCATGCTTCTCCTCGGCCAAGTGCTCGAACGAGGAGAACTACCTCATGATGCGGATGTTCCGGGCGGCGCTCGGCACCAACAACATCGATCACTGCACGCGTCTGTGCCATTCGACGTCGGTCGCGGCGATGCAGCGCGCGCTCAATACCTCGGCCGCCTCGGGCTCGATGCGCGAGGTGGAGCATGCCGCCGACGTCATCTTCATCGCCGGCGCGAACACCACCGAGTCGCACCCGGTGTTCGGCGCCGCCATCAAGCGGGCCCACGAACGCGGCGCGACGCTCATCGTTGCCGACCCGCGCAAGACCGAGCTCGCGGGTCGGGCGGACATCCACCTGCAGATGCAGCCGGGCACCGACGTGGCGCTCTTCAACGCCATGCTGCATCACATCGTTACGCGGGGGCTCGAGGACAAACAGTTCGTCGCCGAGCGGATGCACGACTTCGAGAAGGTGCGGGAGTCGGTCAAGGCGATGACGCCGGACGTGGCCGCGAAGATCACCGGCGTTCCCGCGGACCGGATCCGCTGGGCCGCAGAGATCTACGCCAAAGGGCCGCGCACCAGCACGCTGTGGGCGATGGGGCTCACGCAGCACGCTAACGGGACTGATCTCGTCACGTCGCTCCTGAATGTGATGCTCGCCTGCGGGATGATCGGGCGCTGGGGTGCCGCGATGATGCCCGTGCGGGGGCAGAACAACGTGCAGGGTGCTTCCGACATGGGCGCGATTCCCTTCGTATACACCGACTACCGACCGGTCAGGGACCCCAAGAACCGCGCGGAGTACGCCGCGGCATGGGGCGTCCCGCCGGAGTCCCTCTCGCTGACGGAGGGACTCATGGTGACCGAGATCGTGAAGCCGGAGAGTGGGGTTCGCGGGATGTACATCATGGGCGAGAACCCGGTCATCTCAGACCCGGACGTCGCCCACGCCGAGCGCTGGTTCCAGGAGCTCGAGTTTCTCGCGGTGCACGACCTGTTCCTGACGGAGACGGCCCGCTACGCCGACGTGGTCCTTCCCGGCGCGAGTTTCGCCGAGAAGACGGGGACGTTCGTGAACACCGAGCGTCGCATTCAGCTCGCCCACAAGGCGACGGCCACCCCGGGGGAGGCGCGGGGCGACCTCGAGATCCTGATCGACCTGTCGAACCGCCTGGGGCTCGCGACCCGCTTCGAGACGGCTGAAGCGGTGATGCGAGAAATCACGCGGGTGACTCCATCGTGGCGGGGCGTGACCTACCGGCGGCTCGAAGGGGCGGGACTGCAGTACCCGGTGCCGACGGACGACTCCAGCGGAACGTCGTTCCTGTTCGACGACCGGTTCCCGACCGCGGATGGGAAGGGCAGGTTCGTTCCCGTCGAGTACGCGCCGCCCGTCGAGCTCCCCGACGAGGCGTATCCGTTCGTGATGAACACGGGGCGGCAGCTGTATCACTGGCACACGGGGACCATGACCCGGCGCGCCTCGGGCCTCGACCAGCGGGAGCCCACGCCGACTGTCGAGATCCACCCCGACGACGCTCGGGAGCTCGGGCTCGAGGACGGCGACCTCGTGCGGCTGACTTCGCGCCGCAACACGATGGTGAGCTCGTGCCGGATTTCCGAGCGCGTGGCACGGGGCCAGGTGTTCGTGCCGTTCCACTTCCGCGAGGCGGCCGCCAACCTGCTGACCAATCCGGTGCTCGATCCGTACGCGAAAATGGCGGAGCTGAA
>DASQAM010000411.1:0-2730 GCA_035635735.1 Gemmatimonadales bacterium
GAAGCAATCGGGGGAGCGGATGTCTTCGAGGTTGATCCCACCCACGGTCGGCTCGAGCAGTCGACAGAATCGGATCATGTCCTCGGGGTCTTCCGAGCCCACCTCCAGATCGAACACGTCGATATCGGCGAACGCCTTGAAGAGGATCCCCTTGCCCTCCATCACCGGCTTGCCCGCGAGCGGGCCGATATTCCCGAGGCCGAGCACCGCGGTCCCGTTAGTCACCACGGCCACGAGGTTCCCCTTGGCCGTGTAGGTGTAGGCCTCCTCCGGCCGGGCGGCGATCTCCCGGCACGGCTCCGCCACCCCGGGCGTGTAGGCGAGGGACAGGTCGCGCTGGTTCTTGAAGGGCTTGGTGGGCGACACCTGAATTTTCCCAGGGCGGCCCTGCGCGTGGTAGTCGAGGGCCTCCTGGCGACGGATCGACATCGATGACACAAGTCCTTCTTTGTGAAGGAGTTATGCTATCCGCGCCGACGGCCCGTGTCAAGCGGATGGCGGCAGTCCCGCTTCAGCGGATCCGGATCACGCTCAGCCGCGGCACGATAACGCTTGGCAGCGCGCCAGTGCCGTCGCGACTGAAGAAGAGCGAGAACGCCGCCGCCCCCGGGCCCTGGACCGCCCGGCCGTACACCCCCGAGCCGGACCGGATGGTCCCGGTGAGGTTGACCGCACTCCCCGCGCTCACGACCGGAACGACCGGGTAGGGGAGCGGAAAGTCGCCGGGGTCCTGCTGATGCAACGACGCGAAGGTTCGTGTGCGGAAGTGCCACGACGTGTAACTGAGCTCGACCGGCGTCGCGAAGCCCGGCAGGTCGGACACCCAGTTGGCGAGCGCCCAGCGTGTCACGGTCGAGTCGAAGCGGTGTCCCGTCTGGGCGGCGACGTTGGCGGCGCCCGCCAGCGTGGATTGGTCGAGCTTGCCGGGCAAGGCCGGGCCGTACTGATCCACGAGATAGCGCGCGAACAGCCAGCTTGCCCCTCTCTCCCCCAGAGTGCCCTGGTCGAACTCGATCAACAGCGGGGAAGCGCCGGTGGCGCTGAGATACTGGTAGGCGTCGAACACGTCGTTGATGGCCAGCCGGGAGAAGGTCGCCGTGTCGCCCGCCTGCAGGTAGCGTCGGGCGGTCAGCTCTTCGGCGTACAGCGAGAGTCCCTCGTCGAGCCAGCCCTCTTCGGCAATGCTGCCGTGCTGAATCAAGGTATGCTGCGCGAAGTTGATCATGTGCTGAAACTCGTGCGCGAAGGTGCCGGGCGTCGCGGTCTTGACGTCCGCGCTGGTGTGCGCGCAGCTCAGCGTCGCGCTCGGGTCGGGGACGATCGAGTAGAAGATCTCGCCACTGTTCGTTTGGAACGCCGGCGCGGCCGGGTCCAGGTCGGGGGGAAAGAAGAATCCCGCGATGTAGGATCCTCCCGCAGCGGTGCATTCCGCCTTCGTGGTGAGGGAGTTCACAACGGGCGTCATGAGCGCGATCACAACGCTGTTGGCGTCGAGGTCCGACACGGCGCCGAAGTTCGCCGAGTCGAGCGGGTAGAGCAGCGTGTCGAACACCTGCCGCAACGTGTCGATGTCCGCCGAGCCGAGGCCGGGGGGCGGCGCCAGAGTATCGACGTAGATCGCGACGTGTGCCCCGACTGCGCGGACACGAGCGCCAATGGTCTTGAAATCGGCCGGTGCGCCGCAGCTCGTCGCGTTGGCGCACACCGTGAACTGGCGGAGGCTGCCCAGCGCCGGGGGTGCGGCGGCGGGGAGGAGACGCGGCGCTGGGGAGAGGGGACGCGAAGCGGCGGCCCCCGCGCGCGCGGCGTGCTCACTCCCCAGGCGGCGCAACAGCCCGTCGAACTGACCGGCGGGCGTCGGCGGGCCGGCGGACTGAGCCAGAGTCTGAGCCAGGCGCATCGGCGCGGCGCCCAGCGTTGCCGCGCGGAGCGCGAACGGCGACGACAGGCCGAACGTGGGGGCCGCGGATTGCGGCACGAGTAGGTATTCGGCCGAGTCCACGGCGGACGCGTTTGCCGGAAACGCGACGCATCCGCCGTCGGTCGCCGGATCGATCGAAGCGTACGCGCCGATCGCCAGCGAGACCTGAGATGCCAGCGCGGAGCTGCACGTCGGTGCGCTCGGGCCAGTGTTGTCGCCGCTGCACGCGGCCGTGGCAAGGAGCGCCCATGTGACGATTCGTTCCGCTGTGCGATACGTCATCTCGACCTCCGCGCTGGCATCCGGTGATGATCCCTCAGGCTCCGATGTTCATCCGCAACTGCACGCTCCGCGGCCGGCCCAGCGATGCTCCGCTGAAAAACGGACCCTTGAGCGCGTACTTGTGATCGAACACGTTCTCGACGTAGATCTGCGGCCGGAACACCGTCCCGCCCACGGCGAAGGCGTATCCCGCGCTCGCATTCATGATGAAGTTGGGGTCGACCTTGATCGACTTGTTGAAATCCAACAGCCCCGTCCCGTACGTCGAGTCGGGACTGTTCCCGTTCGTGAGGCCGCTTCCATAGATCCCGGTCGCGGACAGATAGAACCCGCGCGCGGAATAGACCAGGCTGGCGGCGCCCGACAAGCGTTGGTCGTGGTCGAGATCGAACGGTGCCGACGTCGTGTCGGCCGGGAAGAACCCACCGCTGATCCCGTTGAAGCCATAGGCGTGGTTCAGCGCCACGTTCACGTAGCCAGAGACCGGCCCCCGCGGCCGGATCTCGACGACGCCCTCGACTCCCGTG
>DASQAM010000412.1:0-8192 GCA_035635735.1 Gemmatimonadales bacterium
CAGCTGGGCCGATTGGACGAGTCGCGACGACACTGCGCGATCGCGACGCGCTACCTAGAGGCCGTCCTCGCAGATCGAGTAGCCGAGGTCGATGCATGGCTGGGCCTGGCGTATTGCGCCGGCATCGTCGCACGCGACCGAGAAGCGGTGTCCTACTTCGAGCGAGCCCTGGCGATCGACGCTTCCGGTGCGCGGGCGACTCCCGAGTTGGTGGACGTCATCAAGACGAGCTACGGAGCGGTAGGAACGCAACCTCCCGCTCCCCTGCCTCAGCGACCGTGACGGCTTGCCTCAGCGGGAATCCGGCGGAGCTGTGAGGACCGCGAGGGCGCGCACGACGTTGGCACGATCGGGGTCGCGGCGTGCGGCGAGCGCCAGAAACCGCCGGTAGTGGTCCACCGCTGCCGTGCTGTTCCCCTCCGCCTGAGCAACCAGCGCGAGCTGAACGTGCGGCTGCGCGTAGTACGGGTCGAGCCGTATCGCCACATCTAATTCGGCCACCGCCTCCGTGTAGCGTCGCGCCAAGCGCAATACGTACCCGTTGTACAACCGGAGGGCGGGGTCGTTCGGCTCGATCTCGACCGCCAGGCCGAGCTCGGTGAGGGCGGCCGCAGTGTCGTGGAGCGCAAGGTCGACTCCGGCGAGCCGCGCGTGGGCCCAGTAGAAGGCCAGGTTCTCGGTCAACGCGCGCCCGAATGCTTCTCGGGCGGACGGGAAGTCGCCCTGGTTCACGCGCACGATGCCGATCGCATACTCGAACATCTCGAGGGACGGCAGCACCGGCGACGCGTGGCTGACGGCCCGCACCCGCACCGTGTCCCGAGCGACGCCGAGCTCCGCGGCCGCGCTGTCGTAGCGACCCAACAACGCGAGCGACTGAGCCCGGGAGATCCGGAGCTCGACTTGATCCGGATGAAGCCGCAACGCCACAGCCAACAGGCTCTCGGCGCGTGCGAAATCTCCGAGCTTATACGCTCGCCATCCCTCCAGCCCCGGGTCGGGTGTAGCGCCCGGCGGACTCAGAGGCATGACGAACAAATCGACGTCCGTGAACAGAAGAGGATTGTGAGCCCAGGCCAGCCGCACGAGCGAGTCGACAACCTGAGCCTGTCGCGGCGTGAGACTCAACCTCTGGGTTGAGCGGTAAAGGAACAGCGCCGAGAGCAGGTCCCTACGCAGGGCGCGAAGGATCACCATGGCGCGGGCATAAAGCGGATTCGCCCAGTCGGGATCCAACCGCGCGGCCCAATACAACGCCATATCCGCGGTGTCGAGGTTGAAGCCGGCCTGGATAAGGGGGACGGCGCGCTCGTAGTAGGCCCTCGCGTCGTTAGTGTCCGCCGGAGGTGGCAGGGTGGGCCGGGGGAGTGGCGCGGAGGGGTCCGACGCCACTTTGAGAAGCTGGACGGTGGGGGAGAGCCGTTGAGACGGCGCACAAGCGCCAAGCGCCAGAACGAGCGCAGCGACCGCTCGCAATCCGACACAACGGTCGGAGATCAAGATGATAGCCCCTCGATGTGTGCCTACGCCGACAAGCTAGCATCGCCGCTCACGTTCGTCACGGCGGCGCTACGTGGCTCCCTTGCGTCCACCCGTGCTCGCCCCGCAGCTTACCACCCTCGCGCGTGGCTACCTCCGACATCCTCTCCCGCTTTGGCGCCGTGCTCCTCGACATGAACGGAACCCTCCTGTTCGGTGGAGACCGCTTCGGCCCGGACCAGGACTACGCTGCTACGTACCGTTCCCTCGGCGGATCGCGGCTTGCGCGTGAAGTGGTCCAGGCAGTCATTCCTGCTTGCTACGAGATTATGGAGCGGATCTACAACGATCCGGCACGGTGCGATTCGTTCCCGCGAGTTCTGGATACGCTTCGCACATTGCCTCAGGCGAAGGGGCTCGACGAGCGAGAGCTGAAGCTGCTCGAGGACGTTATCGCCCGGCATGAGCGCGGCCAGGTCCCGGACTCCTACGCGATAGCGTTGCGAAGCCTAGCTCGCTCCCACCCCCTCGGCTTGGTCGCCAACATCTTGTCCCGGAAGGACCTCTGGCTCGAGGAGTTCAGGCGCGTCGGTGTGCTCGACTGCTTCGTCGTCACCGTCTTTTCGTCGGATACCTCCAGCATCAAGCCCTCGCGTAAGCTCTTTGACCAGGCGGTGAGTGCACTTCCGGTGCCGCGCTCCGAGATCGTCTTTGTCGGGGACAATCTCCGCTGCGACATCGGCGGTGCGGCTGGCGCAGGGCTCGCGACGGTGTGGCTCGATCCCGCCGGCGCCGGTCGGCGAGACGGTGATCCGCAGCCCGACTTCGTGGTGCGCGACCTGTTAGAGCTGGTGCGACCCTAGGCCGGGCGACCTAGGCGGTCTCGTCTGGACTCCCGCCCGCGAGCGACATGACCAGCTTCATGGAGTAGAACAAGGCTCGCCCGCCCAGACTTTCGATCTCCTGATGGTCTTCCTTTGAGATCAGACCCATCGCGTACGCCATGTCGAGGTAATAGGAGATCTCGGAGAGCGCCGAGAGCGTGCGATCGACGCATGCCGCGAACATGCGGCGATTCCGGAACGCCGACCCGCGCGCGATGCGACTGGACGCACACAAGGCGGCCGCCCACAGGTGCCCACTCAGCGTCGCGTCCCGCTCTTCCAGCTTCTCCGCGAGGCGATGGACGGCCAGCGTGAGCTGATGGCAGGCCTTGAAAGCGTCCAAATCTTCGTAGGCTGACACGCGCCAACGATAGGTGCGGGAAGCCCCGGGGAAAGAAGCGGATTCTTGCAACTCGTACCGAAAAACTGCGAAAAACTCAGAGTGACGAGCGCACCCGCACCGTGACCTGGCCTTCTCCGGCGCCTATCGGCCACCGCGCCGTGTACGAGTAGCCCTGCACCGTTTCCTCGAACCCGCGCTCAGAGCGGGACACGGTCGCGATGGGAAACCTCCACACGTCGGCCGCCGGCGTGAGATCGAGCTCCACCTGGGGCGAGACCGAGATCTCGGGACAGAAGAAAGCATCCTGCGGAAACACCTTGGGATCCCAGCGGTACCGAACGGTCAACTCCCCAGCCTGGTCGAGCTTGATGCGCTTCTCGAGCAGCCCTGCAGGCAAGGAAGCAGGGTGAAGCACGACCTCCACCGCATGCGCCGACTGCTCTAAGCCCGCGTGGCACACGGTGCTTGCCCAGCAGGCGACCGAGTCGAAAGCTCCACCCATATAGGCATCGAACGTCACGCTACTCGCGAGCACTCGATCCACGAACAGCGCGCGGTCCGAAGGATCGATCGGCGGCAGGCGTTGCAGACGGGCGGCCGCCTCGATGTCGTGGATGCTGGGGGTGCCGTCCGTCGCGTGGTTCGCCTCCGCGTGGCCCGGCTGACCGGATGGCGGTAGGTGGTACGGCTCGCGCCGGCGCGTCAGCACATCCGCATAGTTGATGCCCCGCTCGAACAACGTGTATTCCTCGATCACGCCGCCACGCCGTGGGCTGACGAGCGCCGAGCAGACGCCCGAGTGGATCCATAGCTCCTCGGCGCCGTCGACGTCGAGATCGAGCGTTTCGACGGCCAGCCCCTCTCCGCGACGCAGCTCGCCCTCGGCGAGCGCCAGATTGCGCCAGATCGCGGCCCGCAGGTGCGGCAGGTACAGACCCCCGAACACGCCGTGCCAGTATGCGTCGTTGCACTGGGCGCGACCGATGGCGCGTCGCGCCGCCGGCGGGTCCCCACGCGCGCGGCACAGCGCCGACAGCGCCAGCATTTTCTTGTGCATGCGGTTCGCCTCAGGATATTTCACGAGGAAGTTCCGCCAGTGGCCGCCGCGCAAGAAGGCGCCGTCGGGCCCTGCGACCCGTTCCTCGCCGAGGTCGCGCTCCAGCACGACCAGTCGCGCGACGGCGTGTGCCGGTAACGCCCAGGCCTCCATTTCGCGATACGATGCGGTCGGGAGGTACGCGAGCCCGGCGCTCGCGACGTCGCGCAACGCCGCCCCCGGCGTCGTGAGGCGGACTTCGCCGGCCGCCACGAGCGCCGCAATAGCGTCGCAGAACTGCGCGAGCCAGCCGCGCGTGTACACCCAGTCCTTGGTTCCGGGCCAGCCGCCGAACTTCTCTCCGTCGTCTACGAACACGGCGAGCGGACGACCCGCGCTCCGCAGCTCGCGGAGGTAGGCGCTGATCTCCGCCGGCGGTCTGAAGGGGATGAGATAGCGGAGCCGCTCGTCGATCGGAAACAGCCCGACGTGCTTGCCACCGCTCTCGGTCAGGAACGGCGCATGCAGCCGGTCCCGCTCGAAGCCGCTCACCAGAAAGTGCCGGTCGTCCACGAGCAGATACCGTACGCCCGCATCGGCCAGATCGGCGGCCAGATCGGGCTCCCACACCCGTTCGGTGAGCCACAGGCCCGTCGCCTCGACGCCGAAGCGGCGTCGGATCGCTTCACGCATCCAGCTGATCTGCTCGAGTCGATCCGGACGCATCAGCGACGCGAGCACCGGCTCGTAGAATCCCGCCAGCAACAGCTCGACGTGGCCGTCCGCCGCCAGGCGACCGATCGAGTCGAGGTAGGCGCCAGCGTGCGCCTCGAGCCATTCGAGCAACGGTCCTGAGATGTGCAGCGCGAACGGCAGGAACCGCTGCGCGCTGAGCCGCTCCACGAGTGGGAGGTACACGTCTCGCAGGTGGTCTTCGAAGACGTGGTCGAAGTTCCCCACCGGTTGGTGGAAGTGCACGCCGAACACGAACCGTACTGGACCCATCAGATGGGCACACCGCGGGGCGGCGCCGCCTTCACGCCTTGCAGATACAGCTCCCGCCCGGTCCCGACTGCCCGATCGTTGCTCGGCGCCAGAGCAAGTCGCTCGAGCAGACCTGCTTCGAGGCGGGCGGCATCCGAGCCCGCCAGCTCGATGGCCCGCGCCGCCGAGCGCAGCACGATCAGCGACTCGAGGCCCGCGATGTCATCAAAGAACCAGCCACAAGAGGTGAACATGCGCAGCGCGTGCCGCTCGAGCTCGAGCAGCTCACGGGCCCGCGCCAGCGCCCTCCGATCGTCGGGGTGTCGCAGCCGCTCGCCTAAGAAGGCCGTGACGGCGTCGTCCGGCGCCCCCAAGACGGCGCCATACACGTCCCGAACCGTCCATGGGTCCGCGGCGAAGAGGGTCCCCCCCTCCCGCTCGAACACGCCGTGCAGCTCCGCCGCCAGCCAATCGAGCGCATTCCGCAAGGGGGCGCGCCAGCGCTGGTGCGTCGCGCGATCCCCGTGCACGCGGCAGCCACAGTCCGACCGCCAGCGCTCTACTCCGTGGGGGCAGCTCCACGCGCTCGGCGCCACCAGCCGCACGTCTTCCTGCGGTGGATGGCGGCCGAGGAACGCTCCGAAGGTGTCCACGCGCGCGTCGCTGCGCTGGCGCAGGGCGTCGAGCACCCGCGCGAGCGTGACCGCGCCCTCCCGGTGATGGTGCCCGAACGTCTCCCCGTCGGTCGCGATCGAGACAAGTTCGGGACCATCGCGGGCGGTGAGCCGCTCGATCCACGCGGCGGGGTCGCGCACCAGGGGTCCGAAGGCGACGTCGTGCGAGAGCGCGCCATCATAGAGGAACAGGGCGATGCGACGGCCGCCGGCGGTGCGATGCCAGCCGGGGCGCCCGCCGGCCGGCACGCGCTCGACTTGGTGCGGCGCCAAAATGGTGAAGCGGATCCCCTCGACGGCCAGCACGTCAAGCGTCTCGTCGTCCGCCGCCGTCTCCGGTAACCACATACCCTCGGGCTCGCGCCCGAAGCGCCGGCGGAAGTCGGCGATTCCCCACCGCACCTCGGTCTCTTTGTCTCGCCGGGAGCTGAGGGGGAGGATCGTGTGATGGTAAGGCATCGCGACGGCGTTGCCGATGCGATCGGCGGCGAGCACGGCCGCGTACGTCTCGGCGGCGTACCGCTCCATCCATGCCAGCAACGTCGGCCCGAAGTCGAAGCTCAGGGACGCGAGAGACACAGCCACGGGGGCGTAGCTTTCCCGCTCGATGCGCTCGTTCCAGTCGTGGTAGGGCGCGGCGGACGCCTCACGGGGGATGGTGCCGAGCCACGGGTCGTCGCGCGGCGGCTGGTAAAAGTGGCCGTGAATCACGATGGACCGCATGCGTCTTAGCGGCCGAGCGCCTGCGTCACCGCTGCGAGGACATCCGGAAAGAGGTCGTCCCGGCGCGCGAGCTCGTCGGCCAAGCGACCCCCACCCTCGAGGTCGCCTCCCGAGAGCGCTTTGATCAGGCGCTCCGCGTCGTCACAATGCAGGGTGAAGCGGCGCTCGGCATAATCGACGACCGCCCCCGTCGAGATGATGAACTGCCAGTCGGAGGCCTGCGCCAGGAGCAGCTCGCGAGCCGCCTGCGCCAACACGGGGCGAGCGGCGGCGGAGGCGAGGGCAGGCGGCGCAGCGTCCCAGAACGCGTCTTCCAGCCGCCACAGTCGCTCCCACGTCCACGCCGTCTGGTCGTTCAGCCACATGCTGTGGTCGCCGTTCGCTCCCCAGGAACCCTCGGCCAGCTGCAGCGCTGTACTAGGGCCATGGGCCTCGAGGTGGTGCGACGCTGTCACTGCGCGGACACCGTCCTTACCGGAGCCGCGCAGGGCGCGGTACGTCGCGGCCAGGAAGTCCGCCCCCTCGAACCACCAATGCCCGAACAGCTCCGTATCGAACGGCGCCACGATGATGCCGCCCCCTCCCCGGTCGGCTTGCTGCTCTGCGAGACCCTGGAGGAGATGGACGAAGTGGGAGGCATGCCCGTTCGCCCGCTCGTGCGCCGCCGACGGCTCGTACGGACGCTTCCCGCCCAGGTCCACGTTCGCGCCGCTGACGCGCCAGAGCTTCAAACCGCCGGGCCAACGGATCTTGTGGAACTCGAGGTACCATTCGTCCCCGGGGTAGCCCTGGTGCCGGCTCCAGATCTGCATTGAAGAGCGCGGGTCGCGCACCAGCGCCGCGACGGCGGGGCGCACACCGCGACCGGAGACCCGGTACGCCCGGTAGGGCGAGCGCGCGGCCCGCACGCGAGCTCCCGCCCGGGACCCAGGATCGTGCCGCTCCGCGTCGAACCGCTCGGCGCCGAGCGGAATCTCGCCGTAGGCGCCCAGCGGACTGCCAGCGCGCGCGAGATGAGCGTCGGTGAAGAAGTAGCGAAACCCCGCGTCCGCCAGGTGCTGCTCGATGCCGCGCCGCACTTTTTTCCCACGCCACTTGCCGCGCGGGCGATAGGCGCACTCCGGCAGCCAGCACCCCACCGGCGCGACGCCGAACAGGCGCCGGTGCTCCTGCTGGCCCACCGCGAGCTGCAGCCTGATGCTTTCGTCCCGACCGAGCAGCGGCAGGTAGCCGTGCGTGGCAGCCGATCCGATGATCTCGAGGCGGCCCTGCTCCTGGAGGCGGCGGAAGGCGGAGACGAGATCTCCGTCGATTCTCCGGAACAGCTCCCGCAGGCGGGTGAGCCGCGACCGCCAGTAGTCCACGAGCGGCACGAGCGCCCCATCGCCGGACGCCTGGAGCGCCGCGGGCGCTTCGTCGCAGGCGGCCAGCCGCTGCGCGAAGAACGCCTCCATTTCGCGGGCGAAGGCGGGGCTTGCGAGCTGGTTCGCCAGCACCGGCGTGAATCCGATCGTCAGCGGGGTCGGGGTTCCCTCGGCGGCCAGCTCCTCCAGCCGCTCCAGGAGCGGGAGGTACGTGTCCACCGCTGCCTCGCACAGCCAGTCGCTGCCGTGGGGCCAGCGACCGTGATTGAGGACGTACGGGAGGTGGCTGTGGAGCGCGAGGACGAAGTCCACCGCGTTCCCAGTCAAGTGGAGGCCGACCGCACGGCGAGCGCCCGGCGATACAAGGCGAAATACTGCTCGCCGGAGCGGTGCCACCCGAACTGCTGAGCCATCGCCCCTCGCACGAGCTTCCGCCACGCATTCCGGTCGGCATAGGCCTCTATCGCCTGGCGTATCGCCTGGGCGAGTGCCGCCGGCGAGTACTCGTCGAACAGGAACCCGCTCACGCCGTCGATGATGCTGTCCTTGAGCCCGCCCACCCGCCGGGCGACGGGCACCGCGCCGTAATGCTGCGCGCGCATCTGGGTGAGGCCGCACGGCTCGTACAGCGACGGCATGAGCAGCGCGTCGGCGCCGGCCAGCAAACGGTGCTCGACGCGATCGGTGAACATGAACTCGACCGCC
>DASQAM010000413.1:0-9532 GCA_035635735.1 Gemmatimonadales bacterium
ACTTCTGCACCGGCCTATATTGCCACCCTCCGTCGCAGGGGGCTGTAGCTCAGCTGGTTAGAGTGCCGGTCTGTCACACCGGAGGTCGCGGGTTCGAGCCCCGTCAGCCCCGCCTGAACCCGCCTCGCGGGACGACGCACCAGGCCCCGCCTGCCACGGCAGGCGGGGCTTTCGTCTTTTTCGGGAGGGCCTTGACCTCCACCTACCATGTTCCGGTCCTGGCCGATGCGGTGCGCGAGTGGACGACGGGCGGCTGCCGTGTCGTCGATGCGACCGTCGGTGGCGGCGGCCACGCGGCGCTGTTCCGAGAGCTGGGCGCCGAGGTGCTCGCTGTGGACCGCGATCCCGAGGCGATCGCCGCGGCGCGCGCCCGCCTGGGTGACATGGGGATCCGTTATTCCACCGGCCCCTTCGGCTCCGCCAAGGTGCTGGGCACGATCGAAACGTTCCGTCCCGACCGGATCTTCCTCGATCTTGGCGTCTCGTCCCACCAGCTCGATACCGATGCCCGGGGGTTTACCTTTCGTCCCGGGGCGTCGCTCGACATGCGGATGGCGGCGGGACACGGTGTGACGGCCGCGGACATCCTGAACACCTGGCCCGAAGAGCGGCTGGCCGGTGCGTTCGCCGATCTGGCGGACGAGCCGCGCGCGCGCCGCCTCGCCCGGGTCGTCCTGAAGCGGCGGGTGACGGCACCCTTCGCCACGAGCGACGATTTCGTGAACGCGATTCGCGAGGCGCGCGGTCCGCGGTCGGGGCCGTCCGACTTCGCGCGGCTGTTTCAAGCGCTGCGGGTCGTCGTGAACCAGGAGCGCGAGCAGCTCGACCTCGCGCTGCCGGCGCTCCGCGCCGCGCTCGGGCCTGGCGGCCGCATGGCGGTGATCACCTACCACTCGGGCGAGGACCGCATCGTGAAACACGCGTTCCGCGACTGGAGCCGATCGTGCGTCTGCCCGCCGCGGCAACCCGTGTGCACCTGCCGCGGGCGCCCGCTGGGCCGCCTGCTCACGCGCAAGCCGATCCGGCCCGGGCCCACCGAGGTGCGCGAGAACCCGCGGGCCCGCTCGGCACAGCTCCGCGCCTTCGAGGTGACGGGGGGCGATGGGGCGAGCTAAAGGCCGTCACTGGGTCGCCCTCTGGCTCGTGGCGTTCCTCGTGACCACGTGGCTGGTGTACGCCCGCCAGACCGCCGCCATCCGCGCGGCCCGCGAGCTCGGCGATCTGCGCGGCCGGCGCGCCAACCTGGACGGGCACCGCGCCGATCTCGAGCGCCGCATCCGCGCTGCCGAGAGCCGCGCCGTGCTCGTCCCGCGCGCCCAGGCGCGGCTCGGTCTGCACCTGCCGAGCGACAGCGAGATCGTCTTGGTCCCAGCTCCCAGCGGGTCGCGCTAGCGAATGGCGCGGCCCGCGGTCCGCATCCAGGTGGTGGAATTCGGGGTGCTCGTGGGCCTGGCCTTGCTGGTGGGACGCGCCGTGCAGGTGCAAATCCTCCATGGTCGCCGCTGGGCGGAGGAAGCGCAGGCCCAGCGCACCGAGCGGATCGTGCTGCAGGCGCGCCGCGGCACGCTGTACGACCGCCACGGCACACCGCTCGCCGTGACACAGGAGACTTACCACGTGGGCATCGCGCCCAACGAGTTGCGCGACCCGACGGCGGACGGCGCGCTCATCAGTCGCCGGCTCGGCCTGACGGCGCGTGCCTGGCAGCAGGCGCTGCGCCGCCGATACGCCTACTTCGCGGGGCCGTACAGCGCGCTCGAAGTGCAGCCCCTGCGGAGCGTGCGGGGCGTGCATCTCGAATCCGTGCTGAACCGGTTTTATCCCGATCCCTCGGTTGCGCGCGCGACCATCGGCCGCCTGGGGGACGAGGGCCTGGGGGCATCGGGGCTCGAGCGGACCCTCGATAGCCTGTTGGCGGGCCGGGCGGGCGCCGCGGTCGTCCTCAAGGACCGCGCGGGACGCGAGTACGAGTCGCCGGCCCGGGTGATCGCCGCGCCCGTGCCGGGGCTCGACGTCGTGCTCACGCTCGACGCGGAGCTGCAGGAGATCGCGCAGCGGGCGCTGGACGACGCGATGCGACGCATGGACGCGGACGGGGGAGACGTGGTGATGCTCGATCCGGGGACGGGCGACGTGCTGGCCCTCGCCTCGCGCCAGCGGGATGGCAGCGCGCGCCCGAGTGCGTTCACCGACACGTTCGAGCCTGGATCCCTGGCGAAGATCTTCACCGCCGCCGCGTTGCTCTCGCTGCGCCGCGTGTCACCCACGGATCGAGTGTCGGGGGAGGGGGGCAAGTGGCGTGTGCTCGGTCGCACGATCACCGACGACGACCCGCAGCCCTCGCTCACGATGGCCGACGCGATCCGCGTCTCGAGCAACATCGCCATCGCCAAGTTCGCAGCGCGCCTCACACCCGAGGAGCAGTACGCGACCCTGCGGGACTTCGGGTTTGGCGCGTTCACGGGGATCGAGTTTCCCGCGGAGGCCACCGGACGCCTGCGACCGCCCTCGGAGTGGACGCGTCCCAGCGCCGCCAGCCTCGCCATGGGCTACGAGCTGTCGGTCACGCCGATCCAGGTGGCGATGGCGTATGGAGCGCTCGCGAACGACGGTCTCCTGCTCCAGCCCACGCTGATTCGTGAGGTCCGGAGCGCGGGCGGCGGCGTGCGCTACCGGCATCGCCCGGAGCCGGTGCGACGCGTCGTGTCCCGTGAGGTGGCGGCGGCGCTGCGGAGCATGCTGCGCGGCGTTGTGGAGCGTGGCACCGGAACCGAAGCGGCGCTCACCACCTTTCCGGTCGCGGCGAAGACCGGGACGGCGCGCCGCGTCGTGAACGGCCGCTACGCGGCCGGCGAATACACGGCCTCGTTCGCCGCGCTGTTCCCCGCCGATCAGGCGCAGCTCGTGCTGGTCGTGAAGATCGACAACCCTCACAAGGGGAGCTACTTCGCCGCCCAGACGGCGGCGCCGGTCACGCGCTCGATGCTCGAACAAGCGCTCGCGGCTCGCACGGTGGCGCTCGACCGGGCCCGGCTGTCCACCGCCGCGCCCCGCGCCGCGGCCGCATCCGTGGACGACGATGGTGGTTTGGTGCCCTACGTGGTGCCATGGCCCTATGAGCCCGACAGCGCCGGGGTCGGGCCGCGCCGGGCGGTCCCCGACGTGGCCGGCTTCGGCATGCGGGAGGCTGTGCGCACCCTGCACCGGCGCGGGTTCCGCGTGGCGCTCCGGGGCTGGGGCGTCGCGGAGCACACCTGGCCGGCGGCGGGCGACAGCGCAACCGCCGGCTCGATGGTCACGCTGTTCGCCGACCCACACGCCGCCGACCGGGTCCGCTCTCGCGGCGCCGGTCCTGCCCGCCGCGGGGCGCGGCGATGAACACGCTCCAGGAAGTCGTCGCCGCGCTCGAGCGGGCGCAGCTGCTCGTCGAAATGCCGGACCTGCACACCTGGCCCGAAATCACCGGCCTTACGGCTGACAGCCGGAGGGTGGAGCGCGGGATGCTGTACTGCGCCGTGCACGGGTCGGTGCGCGACGGGCACGAGTTCGTGGCGGCCGCACGCGAGCGGGGCGCCGCGGCCGCGCTGGTGGAGCGTGAGCAAGGAGTGGATGTGCCGCAGATCCTGGTGCGCGACGGGCGCCGCGCCGCCGCCGTCGCGGCGGAAGCGTGGTACGACCGTCCGGCGGCGAAGCTCGATCTGGTCGGCGTCACGGGGACGAACGGCAAGACGACTTCGGTCACGCTGCTGCGGCATGTCCTGTCGGCGCTCGAGCCGACGGGCTCGATCGGTACGCTCGGCGCGTTCGATCCGGCGGGCGAGCCGGTGCCGAGCGAGGCCGGCAACCTCACCACGCCGGGGCCGATCGAACTCCAGGCGACGCTCGCCGCCCTCGTCGCGCGTGGCGCGCGCGGCGCGACGATGGAGGTTTCCTCCCACAGCCTCGATCAGGGACGGGTGGAGGGACTCGTGTTCCGCGCCGCCGTCTTCACCAACCTCACGCGCGACCACCTCGACTACCATAAGACCCTCGAAGACTATTTCCGCGCCAAAGCGAAGCTCGTGCAGTATCTCGCCCCGGACGGTCTCGAGGTGGTGAACGCCGACGATCCCGCCTGGCTCAGACTGCGGCGCGAGCACCGCCGCGTGACCTTCGGCGAGCGCGGGGGCGACGTGACCGCGGCGCGCGTCGCCCTCGACGCCGCCGGTGCCCGCTTCGAGCTCGTCACCCCCATGGGTCGGGCGGAGGTGCGGCTCCCGCTGCTCGGCCGCTTCAACGTGGCCAACGCTCTCGGCGTGGCGGCGTGCGCCTGGGGGCTGGGCGTCCCAGTCGAAACGATCGCCGAGCGCTTGACGCGCGCGCCGCAGGTCCCGGGTCGGATGGAGCGGATCGCCGAGCGGCCGTGCACCGTGCTGCGCGACTATGCACATACGCCCGACGCGCTCGAGCGGGCGCTCGAGACGCTGCGCCCGCTCACGAAGGAGCGGCTCATCGTCGTGTTCGGCGCGGGCGGCGATCGCGATCGCGGCAAGCGCTCCCCGATGGGCACGGTGGCCGTGCGGCTCGCGGACATCGCCATCGTCACGTCGGACAATCCGCGCACCGAGGACCCGGAGAAGATCCTCGACGACGTGGAGGTCGGCATGCGGGCCAAGCCGCATCAGCGCGAGGTCGACCGCCACCGTGCCATCGCCCACGCCCTCGAGCTGGCACGGCCGGGAGACACGATCCTGCTCGCGGGAAAAGGGCACGAGACCTACCAGGTGATCGGGACGGAGAAGCAGCCGTTTGACGAGCGGGTCATCGTGAAGGAGCTGGGGGCGTCGTGACCCTCTGGACCAGCGCGCGGGTCGCGGAAGCGCTCGGCGGGCGCGTGCCGGGCAAGCTCACCTTCAGCGGCGTGGCCACGGACACCAGGGACCTGACACCCGGTGCCCTGTTCGTCGCGCTCAAGGGCGATCGCTTCGACGCGCACGCGTTCCTCGATCAGGCCAGAGCCAAGGGTGCCTCGGCTGCCGTGGTGCGCCGCGGCACGCCGGCCGTGGACGGCCTGCCGTATTTCGAAGTGGCCGACACGCTCGGCGCGCTCGGCCTCCTGGCGCGTGCGCGGCGTCGGCTGCTCGCGCCCGGCAGCCCGGTCGTCGCCGTCACCGGCTCGAGCGGCAAAACCAGCACCAAAGAAATGATCCGCGCGGTGCTGGCCACCACCTACCAGGTGCACGCGACGACCGGCAACCTGAACAACCTCGTGGGCGTACCGCTCACCATCCTGGCGACTCCCGACGACGCTGATGCGCTGGTGGTCGAAGCGGGCGCGAGCGTGCCGGGTGAAATCGCGCGGTTGCGCGCCGTGATCGAGCCCACCATCGCGGTGATCACCAATGTCGGCTACGCGCACGTGGAGGGGTTCGGCTCACTCGCCGGGGTGATGCAGGAGAAGCTCGCCTTGGTCGAGGGAGCGCGGATGGCCGTGGTCGGGACCGACCCGCCCGAGCTCGCGAGCGAGGCGCGGCGCCGCGCGCCGACGGTGGTGGCGGGCACCGGCCCGGGGGCGCAAGTCCGTCCGGACGCGGCGGAGCTGGACGACGGCGGCCATCCACGCATCACCTGGCGGCAGCACGCCGTCACACTGCCGGTGGTGGGGTTCCACCAGATCGAAAACGCGATGCTCGCGCTTGCGGTGGGGCGGGAGGCGGGCGCCGACCCGGCGCGCGCTGTGGCGGCCCTGGCCGGCGTGCGGCTCCCTTCCGGGCGGGGCGCGGTGCTCTCGCTCGGTGGCCTCATCGTGATCGACGACACGTACAACGCGAACCCGGGCTCGCTGCGCTGGGCGCTGAAGCTCGCCCACTGGCTCGCCGACCGGCGGCGGCGGCCGCTCGCGGTGGTGGTGGGCTCGATGTTGGAGCTCGGGCCCGAGAGTGCCAGATTGCATGCGGCGGCAGCCGCGGAGATCGCGGCGCTGCAGCCGGCACTCGTCGCGGCGGTGGGCGAGTTTGTGCCGGCGTTCGAGCCGCACCGGGCGGCCCTCGGAGGCCGGTTGATCACGGCGCCCGACGCTGACGCGCTGGGCCCACGGCTCAGGACCGCTCTCACGGGAAACGAGATCGTACTGCTCAAAGCGTCCCGCGGGGTCGCGCTCGAACGAGTGCTGCCGCACCTGAACTGAGGATTGCTCGTGCTCTATCACCTGCTCGCGCCGCTGGCGAAGCAACACATCTTCTTCAATCTGTTCAACTACCTCACCTTTCGGGCGGCGGGCGCCGTCGTCACCGCCCTGCTGCTCGCGTTCCTGTGCGGCCCCGCCATCATCCGGCGGTTGCGCGAGCGCAACGTCGGACAGGTGATCCGCGCCGAGGGGCCGGCGAGCCACCACGCGAAGCGCGGCACGCCGACCATGGGCGGGCTGATCATCATCCTCGCGACCGTGGTGCCGACGCTCTTGTGGGCGCGGCTCGACAGCCGGTACGTCGTGGTGGCCGTCTTGGCGATGCTGTGGGCGGGGGCGATCGGTTTCATCGACGACTATCTGAAGATCGTGCGCGGCAAGTCCCAGGGGCTCGTGGCGCGGTGGAAGCTGATCGGCCAGGTCACGTTCGGCGTCGCGCTGGGCGTTGCCCTGATCCTGTGGCCGTTGGCTCCGGACCTTCCTGCCACCTCCACCCAGCTACCGGTGTTCAAGTACATGCTGCTGGTGCTGCCGCCAGCACTGTATCTCCTCTTCGTCACGGTCGTCGTGACCGGCACCTCGAACGCCGTGAACCTCACCGACGGGCTGGACGGTCTCGCCGCCGGCCTGACCGCCATCCTTGCGGGTACGTTCGCGGCGTTTGCGTATGTGTTCGGTCGCATCGATTGGACGCGCTACCTCCTCGTGTACTTCCTCCCCGGCTCCCAGGAGCTGACGATTTTCTGCGGCGCGCTCGCCGGAGCGGCGCTCGGGTTTCTGTGGTTCAACGCGCATCCGGCGCAGGTCTTCATGGGCGATACGGGCTCGCTGGCGATCGGCGGCGCGCTGGGCACCGTCGCGATCATGCTCAAGGCGGAGTTTCTGCTGCTCATCGCGGGCGGCGTGTTCGCGGCGGAAGCGGTGTCGGTGATGCTGCAGGTGTGGGTGTACCGCTGGTACAAGCGGCGGCACGGGAAGGAGTACGCCGACGCGCACCGGGTGTTTCGGATGGCGCCGCTGCACCACCACTTCGAGAAACTGGGCTGGGCAGAGCCGCAGGTCGTGATGCGGTTCTACATCCTGGGGGTGATGTGCGCGGCAATCGCGCTCGCGACGTTGAAGGTGCGATGATTCCCGAGGCGTGGCGGGGGCAGGGGGTGGTGGCGGTCATTGGATTGGGGAAGAGCGGAGTGGCCGCCACCCGGCTGCTCGCGCGGGAAGGGGTGCGCGTGTACGCGAGCGACGCATCGGACCACCCGTACGGAGGCGACGCGCTCGAGGCGCTGCGCTCGCTCCGCGGCGTGGCGCTGGACGTCGGACACCACGACCTGGCACAGATCCGCGGGGCTGCGGCCGTGATCGTCTCGCCCGGGGTGCCGCCGGAAGCGCCGCCGCTCGCGGCAGCGCGCGAGGCTCGCGTCCCGATCCTCTCTGAGATCGACCTCGGATTCCGGGCCCTGTCCGGATCGGGTACGCGCTGTATCGCAATCACGGGGACGAACGGTAAGACGACCACCACCGCGCTGGTGGCCCACCTCCTGCGCCAGGCGGGACTCCACGCGGAGGCGGCGGGGAACATTGGTCGCCCGCTCGCCGACATCGCGCTGCAGAACGACCACTACCAGTGGCTCGCGGTGGAGGTCTCATCCTTCCAGCTGCACGACAGCCCCCACTTCGCGCCGGAGATCGGCATCCTTACGAACCTCGCCCCCGACCACCTCGATCGCTACGCCAGTGTGGGGGCCTACTACGCGGATAAACGGCTGCTCTTTCGAAACGCGGGTCCCGACCACGTGTGGGTCCTAAACGGCGATGAGCCGGCGGTGCTCGAGCTCGCGGCGGGCGCGCTCGGGCGCCGCGTCCTGTTCTCGCTCCGGCACCCCGCCGACGGATGGTACGACGCGACGGCGCGCCGCCTCCAGCTGGGGCATGACGCGCTGCTCGCGCGCCCGGACCTCGGGCTCCTGGGCGACCACAACGTGGCCAATGCGCTCGCCGCCGCTCTCGCGGTGCGGGAAGCCGGTGTGGCTCCCGCCGTCATCGGAGAGGGACTGCGCTCGTTTCGCCCCCTGGCACACCGGCTCGAGCCGGTGCGCGAGGTCGGTGGCGTCCGTTGGATCAACGACTCGAAGGCCACCAACATCGCGTCGACCGTGGTCGCGGTGGAGGCCATGGACCGGCCGTTCGTGCTGCTGCTCGGCGGCCGGCACAAGGGGGAGCCGTACACGCGCCTGGCGCCGCTCTTGAAAGACCGGTGCCGCCTGGTCATCGCGTACGGCGAGTCGGGCGAGCTGATCGAACGGGATCTCGGCGGCACGGTGCCGCTCGAGCGTGGGACGACGTTCGAGGACGTGGTGCTCCGCGCTCGCCGCGCGGCGCGACCGGGCGACGCCGTCCTGTTGTCCCCTGCGTGCTCGAGCTACGACATGTTCAAGAATTACGAGGAACGCGGTGCGACCTTCCGGGCGCTCGTGGAGCAGATGTGAGGGACGCGCGCTGGGAGACCCGCCTGCTGGCGCTCGTGGCGGCGGTCCTCGTCGTGTTCGGGCTGACGGCGGTGTACGGCGCCTCGAGCCTGCTGATGATCTCCGGCGGGCAGGTGGGCTCGAGTTTCGCCCTCAAACAGGCGCTCGGGGCCGCGGTCGGCGGGATCGTTGCCGCGTTACTGGCCCGCTCGGATTACCGCAAGTGGCAACGCGCCGCGTGGCCGGTGCTCGGGGTCGTCGCGGTGCTGCTGCTTCTGCCCCTGCTCCCCTTCACCGAGCGCATCGCCCCCAACATCAATGGCGCCCGGCGCTGGGTGAACCTCGGGTTCGTGACGGTGCAGCCGTCCGAGCTCGCCAAGTTCGCGGTCGTGGTGTGGACGGCGATGCTCGCGACGAAGAAGGGCGAGCGGATCCGCACCTTCCAGTACGGCCTGCTGCCGTTCCTCGTGGTGCTCGCGCCGCTCGTCGCATTGATCTTCCTCGAGCCGAACCTCTCGATGGCCGTGCTGGTGGCACTGCTCGCGGGGGTCGTGCTGTTCACCGCTGGCGCGCGCATCGGCCACTTCCTCGCGATTGCCGTCGTGGCAACACCCATCCTGTTCGGCGCGGTGGCGAGCGCGCAATACCGTCTCGCCCGCGTCGTCACGTTCCTGAACCCCGGGAGCGCGCCCTCCGAGGCGACGTGGCAAGTGCACCAGTCGCTCGTGGGGATGGGCGCGGGGCGTCTGTTCGGCGTCGGACTGGGACAGGGACAACAAAAGCTCGGCTATCTGCCGTACGCCTATTCCGACTTCATCTTCTCGACGATCGGCGAGGAGTGGGGCTTTCTCGGCGTGCTCGCGATCATCGTGCTGTTCGGCACGTTCGCGTGGCTCGGCTT
>DASQAM010000414.1:0-5618 GCA_035635735.1 Gemmatimonadales bacterium
GACGGGCGCGGGCCCGCGGATCCGATACCCCAGGTGGGAGGAGCTGCAGGGTCTGACCCCCGAGCAGCGTCGGTTGGTGCTCGAGTATTTCCGCAGGCTGAATGCGCCGCCTCACCAGCCGCCGTGAGTGCGCGGCTGAAGCCGCGGCTCGGCACGTGCCGGTAAACCGGCCTTGTCCCGCTTCAGCGGGAAATGCCGAGCCGCGGGTTTACCCGCGCGTTACGGGCCGAATCCCGACGTTGCTCGCCTTTTGCTCGGTGGTGTTCCTCCTCACTCGCGCCCTGCCGGCCCAAGCGATCGGCCAGGGCTTCGAGCTCGAGCGCGCCGGTCAGTACGACCAGGCGGCGGCCATCTACCTCGCGACGCTACGGGCCGAACCGACCAACCTCTCGGCGTTGCTCGGGCTCGAGCGCGTCCTGCCACCGCTCAATCGCCTCGGGGAGCTGCTGCCGGCGGCCCAACGGGCGGCGGCGGCGAGTCCGAGCAACGTGGCGCTGCGGGGAGTCCTGCTGCGCACGTACGTGGCCCTGAACGAGCCCGACAGCGGGCGCGCGGTGGCGCTCCGGTGGGCCACGGGCGCGCCGGGCGACGAGGCCCCGTACCGCGAGTGGGCGATGGCGCTCGAGGACGCGCACCGCCACGGCCCGGCGCGGGACGTGCTCCTCTTAGGTCGGCGCGCGCTGGGGCGCCCGGGCGCGTTCGGGATCGAGCTGGCGGAGCTGAGCCAGCTCGCGGGCGATTGGGAAGGCGCGGCGCGCGAATGGGCCGCGGCGCTGACGGACGCGCCGGTGCAGCTGCCGAACGCGGCGAGCGCGTTGGCCGAGGCGCCCGACGCGCAGCGCGAGCGCATCGCGCGCCTGCTCACCGAAGGGACTCCGTCGACGCTCACGCGCCGCCTCGCGGGCGAACTTCTATTGAACTGGGGGCAGCCACTGCGTGCGTGGGCGGTGTTCGAGCCGAGCGTCTCCGCGCCGTCCACGGACGCGGCGTTCGCGGCCCGGCGTTTCGCCGACCTTGCAGGCGCCCGCAGCACGCCCGACGCCCGCCGGGCGCGCGCGCTCGCGCTCGCGCGCTACGCCGATCTGGCGCCCGAGGTGGGAGGGGCGGCCGCCCGGGCCCGCGCCGACGCGGCGCGCGCTTTCATCGAGGCAGGCGATCGGGTGGCTGCGCGCGCCGTGCTCGAGCGGGTCGCCCAGGACTCGAATGCACCTCCCGATGCCCAACGACTGGCGCAGCGCGCCGTGGTCGAGGCCCTGATCGAGGGGGGACAGCGCAACGAGGCAGCGCAGCAGCTCGCGACCAATGCCCGGCTGTCCCCCGACGACCGCGCCAGCTTACGCCTCCGGCTGGTGCGCGCACGGATTGCGGCCGGGGAGTTGGACCGCGCCGACACGGAGCTGGCGCGCGACTCGAGCGTCGAGGCGCTCGCGCTGCAGGGGTGGATCGCCCTGTATCGCGGGAGGTTGAGAGAGGCACAGCGGTTGTTTCTCGCCGCGGGGCCGTATGCCGGAGACCAACGCGACGCGGTCGAGCGCACGACGATGGTCGCCCTGCTGCAGCGGGTGCCGGGCGACTCGTTCCCCGAGCTCGGCAGCGCGCTGTTGTTGCTCGCCCAGGGCGACTCGGCGCACGCGGCCGCTGCCTTACGCCTTGCGGCTGTGCGTCTGGCAACGGGCGAGGGCGGGGAAGGGAGCGGGCGGCCGGACCTCCTGCTCCTGGCCGGGCGCGTGGCGGCCCGGCTCGACACCATGCAACAGGGCACCGCGCTCGCGCTGTTCGACGAAGTGATCAGCACTGGGGGGCAGGGCGCGGCCGCGCCCGCTGCCGAGCTCGAGTGGGCCCGGCTGCTCGAACGCCGGGCCCAGACGGCGGAGGCGATCCGACATCTCGAGCACCTGATTCTCACCTATCCCGGGAGCGCGGTGGTGCCCGAGGCGCGACGCGAGCTGGAACGGGCGAAGGGGGCGATTCCGCGGTCATGAAGCGGAGAGACTTTGTGTGGGCGGTCGGGGCCGGCTTGCTGGGTCTCCGTCAGCCCGTCCGCCTGTCCGCCGTTCCGTCGTTGCTCCTCCCAATGGACGACGTGCAGGGCGATCACCTCAAGGCCTACGGCGTCACGTATCGCGTCGTGCAGGCGGGAATCAAGGCCGAGTGGCTCTTGAACTATCGCGGCGGATCGTTCCTGCTGCCGGACGGGCCCGCGATCCGGCGCGACGCGGCGCTCGCGGGCGTGACCGTCGAGCCCGTGGAGGAGGCCCAAGTCACGGCCATCCGGGGAGAGATCGAGGCGAGCAATATGGACGCCGTGCCGCTCGAAAAGGCGCCCAAGGTCGCCGTGTACTTGCCGCCCAACGCGCCGCCCTGGGACGACGCCGTCACGATGGCGCTGCAGTATGCCGGGATTCAATTCGACAAGGTGTGGGACTTCGAGGTGATCGCCGGGAAGCTCGTGGGCTACGACTGGCTGCACCTGCACCATGAGGACTTCACCGGGCAGTATTCCAAGTTTTACCTCATATATGCGGGCGCGCCGTGGCTCGCCGAGATGGTGCGATTCAACGCCGACGCGACCAAGCGGCTGGGCTTCGGCACCGTCCCCGACCTGAAGAAGGCGGTGGCCCGGAAGATTCGGGACTACGTGACGAACGGCGGGTTCCTGTTTGCGATGTGCACCGCCACCGAAACGCTCGACCTGGCGCTGGCCGCCGAGCGCACCGACATCGCGGCCGCCTTCGCCGACGGCACCCCGATGGACCCGCAGGCGGACGCGAAGCTCGACTGGTCGAAGGCCCTCGCCTTTACGGGCGCGCACGTGGAGCCCAACCCACAGATCGCGAGCTTCTCGGACATCGACGGGCACCAGGTCAACGCCGGGCCGCGCCGCCAGCCGCTCGGCGCCTTCAAGCTGTTCAACTTCAGCGCTAAGATCGATCCTGTGCCGACGCTGCTGGTGCAGAATCACCGTCAGGTGATCCCCGATTTCTACGGCCTGACGACGTCGTTCCTGCGCTCCCGCTTGAAGCCCAGTGACGTAGTGCTCGCGGACGAAGAGGGCGCGCCTTGGGTGAAGTACATCAACGGCAACCATGGGAAAGGGACGTGGACGTTCTTCGGCGGCCACGACCCAGAGGACCAGCAGCATCAGATCGGCGATCCACCGACCGACCTGTCGCTGCATCCCCATTCCCCGGGCTACCGGTTGATCCTCAACAACGTGCTCTTCCCGGCGGCCAAGAAGCGCGAGCTGAAGACGTGAGCGTCGAGCGCCTGTCCCCCGAGGTTCGTGAGCTGTTGCGCGTCGAAATCGCGGCCGCGCGGGGGCGGGAGGTGTCGTTCGTCGCGTGCCTCGATGGGAACGGGCTGATCGTCGACGCACGGGTCGTGGCGCGGGGAACGGTGGACGCCGTGCTCGCCCTTCCGGGAATCGCGGTCCGCGGCGAGCTATTGCTGCACAACCACCCGAGTGGCGTGCTCGAGCCGTCGAGCGCGGATTTGAGCGTCGCGGCACGGCTGCACGACGGTGGCGTCGGCTTCGCGATCGTGGACAACGAGGTGACCGACTGCTACGTGGTGGTCGAGTGTCCGCGGCCGCGCGCCACCACCCGCATCGATCCGATCGACGTCGCGGGCCTGCTCTCGCCGAGCGGTCCGGTGGCCCGGGCGCTCGGCAGCTTCGAAGACCGCCCGAGCCAGCGCGACATGGCGGCGTACATCTCCGACCTCTACAACGACGGCGGGATCGGCATGCTCGAAGCGGGGACCGGCGTGGGAAAATCGTTCGCGTATCTGGTGCCGGCGCTCGTGTGGGCCCGCGAGAATGGCGAGCGGACCGTCGTGTCCACCAACACGATCAACCTGCAGGAGCAGCTCGTCGGGAAGGACCTCCCGATCCTCGCCCGCGCGCTCGGCACAGGCGACCATTCGCCGACGTTCGCGCTGCTCAAGGGGTGGCGGAACTACATCTGCCTGTCGCGCCTCGACCAGGCCCGAGAGCAGGGGGACTCGCTGTTCGAGGACGAGCGCCGGGCGGAGCTGGACGCCCTCGGGGCGTGGGCCGCCCGGACGAGCGACGGCTCGCTCGCCGACCTGACCGACGAGCCGAGCGGCGACGTGTGGGACGCGGTGGCGGCGGAGTCGGATCTGTGCACGCGGCTCAAGTGCCCTCACTTCGACCGTTGTTTCCTGTTCCAGGCGCGACGGCGCGCGGCCGAGGCGGACGTCGTGGTCGTGAACCACCACCTGCTCGCATCCGACCTCGCCGTGCGCATGGCGTCGGACAACTGGCAGGAAGCCGCCGTGCTTCCGCCGTATCGGCGGCTGGTGCTGGACGAGGCCCACCATCTCGAAGACGTGGCGGCGATGCATCTCGGTGCCCAGGTCAGCATGCTCGGTGTGCAACGCCTCCTCTCCCGGCTCGAGAAAAACGGTCGCGGGCTCCTCCCCACGCTGCGCTCGGTGCTGTTCCGGCGGGACGACCTGTTGTCCGCCGCGAGTCGCGAGCTGACGCAGCAGGGCCTGGTCGACGCGCTCGCGGCGGCGCGCCGCGCCGCGGACGACGTGTTCACGCGACTGGCGCGACGGCTCGACGGCGAGCCGGGTGCGGCGCCGGTGCTGCGCCTCTCCGACGGGTTCCTCACGGACGCGGTGTGGGACGAAGGGTTGGGCGTGGCGCTCGACAATCTGCTGCTCGCCTTCTCGCGCCTGTCGGAGGGCGCCGCGATGATCGCCGATCGGCTGTCCCTCGACGATCCCTCGGAGCGGCGCGCGCAGCTGGTCGGCGAGCTGCGCGGCGTCGTCCGGCGGCTCGACTCGGCGGCGGCGGGCCTCACGGCGACGCTGCGGCCGCCGGCCGCCGGTCCCGCCGCGGTCCGATGGCTCGAGCGGCGCGGGCGGAAGACCCCGAACGTCTCCCTCGCCGCGGTACCGCTCGACCTGGCGCCGATTCTCAAGGAGAACCTGTTCGACCGAATCGAAACGGTGGTCCTCACGAGCGCCACTCTCGCGGCGGGCGGAGACTTCGGCTATCTCGAGGAGCGGCTCGGGCTCGACCTGCCGCCGGCGCGGACCAAGGTGCGTGAGATCCATGCGTCGCCGTTCGACTACGCCTCGCAGTGCCTGTTCGGGATCCCCACCGATCTCCCCGAGCCGCGTGACGACGAAACGGGCCACGGCGCCGCCGTCGCGCGGGTGCTGGTGGAGCTGGCCCACGCATCGGACGGCGGCATGTTCGTGCTGTTCACGAGCCATGCGGCGCTGCGGCGGGCGGCGGACGCGGTGCGCGACTCGATCGGCGGCCGGTGGCCCCTGTTCGTGCAGGGCGAAGGGCAGCGCGACCACCTGCTGCGACGCTTCCGGGAGGCGGGCTCGGGGATTCTGCTTGGAACGGACTCGTTCTGGGAGGGCGTTGACGTACCCGGGCGCGCGCTGCGGGTGCTGATTCTCGCGAAGCTACCCTTCAAGGTGCCGACGGAGCCGCTCACGGCCGCGCGGCTGGAGCGGTTGGAGGCGCGCGGTTTGAACGGCTTCGCGCACTACCTCGTCCCCAATGCGGCCCTGAAGCTCAAGCAGGGATTCGGGCGCCTGATCCGCAGCCGCGGGGACGTGGGGGCGGTGGTGCT
>DASQAM010000415.1:0-1959 GCA_035635735.1 Gemmatimonadales bacterium
GCGCTTGCTCCGGTTGGTGCAGGTGTTTCTGGCCGAAAAACACTTCGAGGGATGCGGAGGGCTCACCCTCACCGAAGAGATGAAGGTCACGATCGCGGCCGAGGCGTGCCTGCTGCTGCTCCATCTCGAGGGCCCGTGCTATCCGACGCTCCGGACGGTGCTCGTGTATCCGCACGGATTCGTTCCGAAGCTCGCCTGGTCTCCCGGGACGGGCCAGATCGCCCGACCCCCCGCGCGCCTCATAGGCGAGTCGTGGGGTGACGGAGTAGTCGTGATCTCGTGGGACGACGCCATCCGTGGGGCGCGCAATCCCGTCGACGGCGATAACGTCGTGTTGCATGAGTTCGCCCACCAGCTGGATGCGGAAGACGGTGTCTCGGACGGCGCGCCGATCCTGCCGCCCGGCGCACTGCGCACCTGGGGCAGCGTGCTGTCGCAGGAGTACGAGCGGTTACGCCAGGACGCCGCCCAGGATCGGGCGTCGGCACTCGACGAATACGGGGCGACCAACAAGGCCGAGTTTTTCGCGGTCGCGACGGAGACGTTCTTCGAGAAGCCGGCCCAGCTCGAGCGCGAGCATCCCGAGCTGTACGGACAGCTGCGTCAGTTCTACCAGCAAGATCCCGCGCGGCGAGCGCCGCCCTCGTGAGCTCGGCGCGGAGCCGGCTCATCGATGTGAGCCATACGATCGAGCACGGGATGGTCACCTACCCTGGCCTCCCCGTGCCAGCGATCAGCGACTGGTTGTCGCGCGACGCATCGCAGACCCGTTACGCAGCCGGCACGACCTTCCAGATCGGGAAGATCGAGTTGCTCGCCAACACCGGCACTTACATCGATGCGCCGTTCCACCGCTACGACGGCGGCAAGGACGTTGCTGATTATCCGCTCGAGGCCGTCGCCAACCTCGAGGGCATCGTGGTGCGGGCAACGGAGCGCGCCGGCCGGGCGCTCGATGCGGCAGCGTTCCGCGGCCGCAAAGTGCGGGGCAAGGCGGTCCTCGTGCACACGGGCTGGGACGTCCATTGGCGCACCGAGCGGTACGGCACGGGGCATCCGTTCTTGACGCGAGCCGCGGCGGAGCATCTCATCGCGGCCGGTGCGGCCCTCGTGGGCATCGACTCGCTCAACATCGACGACGCGACCGACGGCGCGCGCCCCGCACACACCCTGCTGCTCGGTGCCGGTATCCCGATCGTGGAGCACCTGTGCGGGCTGCGGGAGCTACCCGACGCCGGCTTCCGGTTCTTCGCGGTGCCGGTCAAGGTGCGGGGGATGGGGAGCTTCCCGGTGCGGGCGTTCGCCGTTCTGGAGGAGTGACAGCAAGGCCGCAGCATAACGACACCGCTAGCGACAATGCAGAGGGCAGGGCGTGACGCAAATCCGTTAGTCCGCCGGTATGGCGTCGCGAGTCGACTTCTGTGGCTCCCGCAGCCCCGCCTTCCGCTCGATCTCCCGCGTGATGTGCATCGAGCAGAACTTCGGCCCGCACATGGCGCAGAACTCGGCACTCTTGAAGTACTCGGCCGGGAGCGCCTCGTCGTGCAGCTCGCGGGCGCGGTCGGGATCGAGCGACAGCCGGAACTGCTCGTTCCAGTCGAACGCATAGCGCGCGCGCGATAGCGCGTCGTCGCGGTCGCGAGCCCCCGCGCGGCCCCGCGCGATGTCGGCGGCGTGCGCGGCGATCTTATAGGCGATCACGCCCTCGCGTACCTCCTCCGCGTTCGGGAGACCGAGGTGCTCCTTGCGGGTCACGTAGCACAGCATGTCGGCGCCGTACCAGCCGATCATCGCCGCCCCGATCGCCGACGTGATGTGGTCGTAGCCTGGCGCGATGTCGGTCACGAGGGGCCCCAGCGTGTAAAACGGCGCCTCGTGGCAGATCTCCTTCTCCTTCCGGACGTTGATCTCGATCAAATGCATCGGGATGTGGCCCGGTCCTTCGATCATCACCTGCAC
>DASQAM010000416.1:0-3004 GCA_035635735.1 Gemmatimonadales bacterium
GCGGCGACACTGCCATCGTGTGCCGCGTAGACCGTCTGGTAGCGCTCCCGATCCTCGGCGCGCGGCGGCCGCCGGATGTAGGGCGGGAGCGGCACCTCCCCGTACTTCGCGAGCGTGGCACGCGCATCGAGCGCTCCCACAAAACGCACGCTCCTGAGCCCCCCGCCCAGGCGTGCGACGATCTCGGCCGCGCTGTCATCGCCGAAGGTCACGCGCCGTCCCGGCTTGAGCTTGCCGCCCGGATGTCCCATCGCGATCCAGCTGCCGTCAGGCAGCTCGCGGACGAGCAGCAGCTCGGCGACTTTTCCCAGTTCTCGCTTCCCGTGCAGCCTCGCGGGGATCACGCGTGAAACGTTGAGGACGAGCACGTCTTCTGGTGCTACGAGGTCCACGATATCCGGGAAGCGCCCGTGTCGGAGACTGCCGCTCCCCCGGTCCAAGACCAGCAGCCGGCTCGCCGCGCGGTCCGGCAGCGGATCCTGGGCGATGAGCTCGGTGGGAAGGTCGTACTCGAAGTCGGAGGTGCGCATGAAGAGCTAATGCGGAATGCGGAATTCGGAATGCGGAATGGCCGCGCGAACTCCCGAGCGAAGCGCGCCCATTAATTCCGCACTCCGCATTCCGCACTTGTCAGCTGTCAAACATCGTCGGCTGTTCAGCGCTCCGGGGCGGCGTGAATCCGAAATGTCGGTACGCGGATCCCGTGGCGCACCGGCCGCGTGGCGTGCGGGCGAGGAAGCCCTGCTGCATCAGGAACGGCTCGTACACTTCCTCGAGCGTGCCCGGATCCTCACCCACGGCGGCGGCGATGGTGGTGAGCCCGACCGGTCCACCCTCGAACTGCTCGATGATGGTCTTCAAGATCCGGCCGTCCATGTCGTCGAGCCCGAACTCGTCCACGTCGAGCCGTTTCAACGCCTCGGCGGCGACCGGCGACGTGATCTTACCGCCGGCGCGCACCTGCGCATAGTCGCGCACGCGCTTCAACAGCCGGTTCGCGACGCGCGGCGTGCCGCGGCTGCGGCGGGCGATCTCGGCGATGCCCGCGGCGTCGGTCGGCACGTCGAGGATGCCGGCCGAGCGGCTGATGATCTGCGCGAGATCGTCGGGCGGATAGTAGGCGAGTCGCTCGACCAGGCCGAACCGCGCGCGCATCGGCGGCGTCAAGAGGCCGAACCGGGTCGTGGCGCCGATCAGTGTGAACCGCTCCAGCGCCATGGGGATCGTTTGCGCGTGCGGCCCGTCGGCGATGCGGACGTCCACGCGGTAGTCCTCCATTGCCGGATAGAGGAACTCCTCGAGCACGGGCCGCAGCCGGTGCACCTCGTCGATGAACAGGATATCGCCCGCGCCGAGCGAGGTGAGCATGCCGACCAGATCGCCGGGGCGCTCGAGCACTGGACCCGACGTCGTGCGGATGTTGACGCCCAGCTCCTTCGCCATGAGCAGGGCGAGGGTGGTCTTGCCCAGCCCGGGCGGTCCGAAGAACAGCGTATGGTCCAGCGGCTCGCGCCGCTGCTTCGCCGCGTCGATCGCGATCTGCAAGGATTCCTTGACCTTCGCCTGGCCGACGAATTCGTCCAGCCGCGAGGGGCGGAGCGCGGCATCAGTCAGCCGCTCGTCGGGGAGCGCTTCGGGAGTCGTGACTTGCGCGCGCGCGCGATCGCTCATGCGGCTCTCGTGCCGAGGGGCCGTGCCCGCCACCGCACCGGGCGTGCGTCCCGCTCGAGCGCGTGGCGGGTGTGGCAGCTGACACACTCGTCCGTGGCCCGGGTCGCCATCTCGGGCACCAGGGTGCGGTTGGTCGAGCCGCAGCTCGTACAGATCCATTCAGCCGTTGCGGGCATCGTCATCCGTGGGTGAGAAGTTGCAGGGCTTGGCGCACCAGCATCTCCGCGTCACCACCGCCGTTTGCCGCGAGCGCCTGGCGCAGCGCCCGGTCCGCTTCCGCCGTCGCGTACCCCAGTCGCTCGAGGGCGTGGAGCGCCGCTTCGGCGGCGCCACCGCGGGGGGCGACGCCCGCCGCGACCGCCTCCTCAAAGTCGCCGAGCTTGTCCGCCAGTTCAAGCGCCAGCCGCTCCGCCGTCTTCTTCCCTATCCCAGAGACCGATGCGAGCAGCGCGATGTTTCGCTCTTTCACCGCCCGCGCACCGCGCTCCACCCCCAGCGCCGACATCAGGGCGATCGCGATCTTCGGGCCCACGCCGCTCACGCCGATCAGCCGCTGGAAGAAACGTCGTCCGGCTTCGTCGTGAAATCCGTACAGCGACCAGCCGTCCTCTCGCACCACGAGCTCGGTGGCGAGGCTCACGGCCTCGCCCACCGCCGGCAGCCGCTCCATCACCCCCAAGGGAACGACGACCTCGTAGCCCACGCCGCCCGGCGTCTCGATCATCACGCGATCGACCTGCTTCGCGGCCAGCCGGCCCGAGACCCGCGCGATCACGACCGGAGGATGTGCGTGAGCGCCACGGCCACGCCGTCCGCCGCGTCCGCGGGCCTGGGCGCGTCCTTGAGTCGCAATAGCCGGGCGACCATGCGGCCCACCTGCGCTTTGGGGGCGCCGCCCGCGCCGACAACGGTCTTCTTGATGGTGGCGGGGGCGTACTCGGCAATCGTGAGCCCCGCCTGTGCGGCCGCCAGGAGGACGACCCCGCGGGCGTGTCCGAGCACGAGCGTGGTGTGCACGTTCTTATGGTAGAAGGCGTTCTCCAGGGCGAGGATGCCGGGGTGATGGCGCGTGATCAGCTCGGCGATCTGCTCGTGGAGGGCGTGCAGGCGTCGCGGCAAGGGACTCCGGCCGGCCAACCGAATCACCCCGCACTCGACCAGCCGCCCCATTCCCGAGCTGCCGTTCCCCGTTTCGATCACTCCGTAGCCGGTGACCGACGTCCCGGGGTCGACGCCCAGCACCCTCACGCTATGCCGTCGCCGCCGCCAGCGCCTCGGCGTCGATGTCGAAGTTCGAGGAGACCTTCGCGACGTCGTCCATCTCTTCCAGCGC
>DASQAM010000417.1:0-3252 GCA_035635735.1 Gemmatimonadales bacterium
GGAGCGAGCCCAGAACACCTTCGAGGCGCAGTTCCTGTCGCGGATGGAGCGCGTGGGCGGCTTCGGCGGCAAGGCCGATCAATTGAACTATTACAACTACTTCGTCGGGACTCCCGACTACTTCCAAAAGGACCTCGACCGGTATCGCCGGGTGATGCCGGCGGCGGTACAGCGCGCCGCCCAGACGTATCTGACCGGCGCTCACCGTGTGGTGCTCAGTGTGGTGCCCCAGGGAAAGCCCGAGCTCGGTGTGAAAGAAAGGTCGACGCCGTGAGGCGGGCGCTGGGCGTGCTGACGCTGTCGCTGACTGCGTTACCGGTTTTCCGCCTGTCTGCCCAGGGGGTCGATCGCACCAAGCCTCCCACGCTCCCGGCGCCGCCGGCGCTCAAGCTCCCTGCCGTGCAGACCACGACGCTCCCGAACGGCCTCATGCTCGCCGTCGTCGAAATGCACAAGGTGCCCGTCGTGGACGTCCAGCTCTTGCTCGACGCCGGCGCGGCGCGCGACCCGTCGGGCGTACCCGGGCTTGCCACCTTCACGGCGACGATGCTGCAGCAGGGCGCGGGCGCGCGCAGCGCTTTGGACGTCGCTGACGAAGCCGCGTTCCTCGGTGCCCAGCTCGGCACGACGGCGAGCTTCGACGGGGCGAGCGCCTCGATCCACGTGCCCAAGCGGCGGCTCGAGGCCGGGCTCGATTTGCTCGCCGACGTGGTGCTGCGGCCCAGCTTCGCCGACTCGGAGATCGCACGGCAGCGAGAGCTCCGCGCCGCGCAGCTGGTGCAGCAGCGGGACGAGCCGGTGGCGGTGGCGAACATCGCGTTCCCGGCGATCGTGTACGGTCGCGAGCATCCGTACGGGCACCCACTGAACGGCACGGACAGCGTCACCGCCCGGCTCACGCGCGAGCGCGTCGCGGAGTTCTACCGGACGTACTACCGGCCCAACGGGGCGCGCCTGATGATCGTGGGCGACGTCACGCTCGCCGAAGCGCGCCGGCTCGCGGTCGCCCGGTTCGGCGGCTGGGAGCGGGGCGACGTGCCCGCATTTCCGAGCCCTCCCGCCCCGCCACCGGCGGCGCGCACGGTGTACCTGATCGACAGACCGGGGGCGGCGCAGTCCGTGGTCCGGATCGGCCACCTGGGCCCGGCGCGCACGACCCCCGACTGGTTCGCGCTCGAGGTGTTGAACACGATCGTGGGCGGCGCCTTCACCTCGCGCTTGAATCAGAACCTGCGCGAATCTCATGGCTACACTTACGGCGCCTTCTCACAGTTCGCGCCGCGCCGGCTCACCGGGGCGTTCGTGGCGCTCGCGTCGGTCGTGACCGCCAAGACCGACAGCTCACTCATCGAGTTCCTGAAGGAGCTGCGCCGGATCCGCGACGAGACGGTGGCGCCGCCGGAGCTCGCCAAGGCGAAGGCCTATCTCGCGCTGGGCTTGCCAGGGGACTTCGAGACCACGGGCGGCGCCGCGGCGCGATTCCGCGAGCTTCTCGCGTTCGGCCTGCCGCTCGACTACTTCGACCAGTACGTGGACCGCATCAACGCCGTCACGGCCGCCGACGTGCAGCGCGTGGCGCGACAGTACATCGACCCGGACCACTTCGACATCGTGGTGGTGGGGGACAAGAGTCAGATCGAGGCGGGCATCAAGGCGCTGAACGAAGGACCGATCGTGTACCGCGATCTCTGGGGGCAGGAGACGAAATAGGTCGATCTCCTATCGTCGGGCCCACTCCGACCAGCCAACGTCAGCGGACCCAGTGGATGGCGCCGCGCAGCGCTGGTGTGGCTCCTTCGCAGTGTTGCTCGAAGCGCAGGTCCACCGCTGTGACGGTGTCGGCCGTGTACGTCACCTGATCGATCGCAAACCAGCCGCGCAGGGTGTTACAGCCCCGGCCCGCGCCAGACCAGTCGAGCCCGCCTCTCGTCGGGTTTACGAAGCGTTCGAGGTCGGGATAGTAGCCGACTTCCAGCGTGCTGCGGGTATTCATCGCTCCGAACACGCCGTCCCACGAGTCGAATACGTTCGACCCACCAACCGCGACCGTCAGCCGGCCAGGCGAGGTCGTGAGCGCGACGGTCGCGGTCGCCGGCGTGTACGTATAGTTCACGCCCCCGCCGATATAGTCACCGGGGTCGCTCCGCAGGTAGATAAAATTCCCGGTCGTGGGCGTCTCGCCGGGTGCGGGGTGCCAGAGTCCGGCAGGAACCGGGGTCACTGGTCCGGGAGGCCGCGTCGGGTCATCGGCTCTCCAATGGATGCTGCCCCGCAGCGCAGCGGGGAGCCCCTCGCAATGCTGCTCAAAGGACAGATCGATCGCGGTCAGGCTCGTGCCGGTGTAACTCAGGTCTGCGATCGTGAACGAGCCAGTCAACGAGTCACAGCCGTTGGCGCCGAACCAGCTCAGCCCCGGTCGTGCCGGATCATTGTAGGGGAACCGTGTCGCCCGGTAGTAGAAGCCGGGTTCGAGCCGTGGCAGGGTGTTGGGAATGGTGAAGACGCCCGTCCACTCTTCGTCTCCCTGGATGTGAATGGCGAACGTATCCGTCCGCGCGCTTACGATGAGTACGGCATTCGCCAGGCTGTAATCGTAGGTCTTGCCGGAGCCGACGGAATCCTCGGCATCGCTTTGGAGTCGGATGGAGGTGGGCGATTTGTTTGGTGCCGTGGGTTCGCCGCCGCACGCGAGCGCCGCCGCGCAGCTGAGGGCAAGCAGGACCCGGCGCATCACGGAGGCGATCTGGCGCTGTTTCATCGGACCTCCTTGAGCTGGGAGGGCGCCGCAAGTCGTGGACCGCTCCGCACGGCTGGCGGAACGCCCGGGGTGATGTTGCGCGGTCGCGACGTTACCAGCGGATCGCTGCGCTCGCCTACGCGCCCTCCCCGAACACACAAAACCGATTCCCTCGGGTTTGGTCAGTCCGTGTCGCGAGCTACCACCGGATCGCCGCGCTCGCCCAGGTGAACCCCGAGCCGAACGCCGTCATGATCAGCAGATCGCCGCGTTTGAGCCGCCCCTCGCACAGCGCTTCGTGCAGTGCGATGGGAATCGAAGCCGCGGTCGTGTTGCCGTACTTCTGGATGTTCACGTAGACCTGATCATCCCGCAGGCCGATGGCCTTCTGCACCATCTCGAGGATCCGCAAGTTGGCCTGGTGCGGGACCAGGAGCTTCACATCCGCCGGCGTCACGCCGTTCGCCTTGAGGGCGGTGGTCACCGACTGCGGCATGAGCACCGACGCGAACTTG
>DASQAM010000418.1:0-2358 GCA_035635735.1 Gemmatimonadales bacterium
GCACCCCGAGCCGTCCGGCGAGCTCACGGTACATCACGTCCACGTCGTACAACACCTCGACGTGGTCGCTCACGAACCCGATGGGAACGATGAGGAACGCCCGGCGACCCTGCCCGGCGAGCTCCGTCATGACCGCGCCCGCCTCGGGGCCGAGCCACGGCTCGGGCGTGGCTCCTGCGCTCTGGTAGGCGAAGCCCCACGCGGCGAGCCCGGCGCGATGGGCGACCGCCGCGGCGCTCGCCCGCAGCTCGTCGGGATAGGGATCGCCGGTCGCGAGGATCCGCTCGGGCAGGCTGTGCGCGGTGAACAGGACGTGCACGGCGCCCGGCGCCGGGAACCGCTGCAGCGCTTGCGCGACCCGCCCGGCGACCGCCTCGAGGAACTTGGGGTGGTCACCCCAGCGCCGTACCAGCGCCGCGTCGAGCCGCCCCGCAGACGCCTCGAGCAGCTTCTTCTCGTAGGCGCCCACGGACATCGCCGAGTAGTGCGGCGCGAGCGCGATCCCCACCACCCGCCGGTGTCCGTCCGCCACGATTTGCTCGACCGCATCGCGGATGTAGGGATGCCAGTGCCGCATCCCCACGTAGACCGCGAACCGCTTGTCGTGCGCCAGCGCCCGCCGCACGCCAGCCGCCTGCGCTTCGGTGAGCTCCCGAATCGGCGACCGGCCACCGATCCGTGCGTAGCGCTGCCTGATCTCCTGGACCAACTCCGGCGCGGTGGGTCGCCCGCCACGCACATCCTGGAGGTACGGCTCGACCTCGTCGAGGCTTCCCGGCCCTCCGTACGCCATCAACAGCACGGCAACGCGCCCTCCCCCCTCAGCCTCCATGCACCCACTCGACGACCGACTGGAGAGCTTCCACGGGCGTCTCGGGGAGAACGCCGTGCCCGAGATTGAAGATGTGCCCGGGGCGCCCGCCGGCGCGGGCGAGCACGTCCCGCACCTGCCGCTCAAGCTCCGGCCGCGGCGCCAGGAGCGCCACCGGATCGAGGTTCCCCTGAATGGCGCGGGGAGTAGAGGACCCGATTCGCTCCCACGCGACGTCGAGCGGAACGCGCCAGTCGACGCCGATCACATCACCCCCCGCCCGCGCGAAATCCGCGAGCAGCGTGGCCGTGTCCGTCCCGAAGTGGATCACCGGCACCCCGCTCGCACCCGCGAGCTCGAGGGCCCGCTGGCTGTGGGGAAACACGTAGGTCGCATAGTCCGCCGGCGACAGGCAGCCCACCCAGCTGTCGAACAGCTGCAGGGCCCGTGCGCCGGCGCGGGCCTGGCCAGCCAGATACCCGCCCACGAGCTCGGCGAACCGCTGCATCAGCTCGTGCCACGCACGCGGCTCGGTGTACATGAAGCGTTTGGTCAGGGCGAAGGTGCGCGTCGCGCCGCCTTCGATCGCGTAACTCGCGAGCGTGAACGGCGCGCCCGCGAACCCGATGAGCGGGATATGCGGGGGCAGCGCCTGGGCGGCCGCGCGCGCGGCCTCCATCACATAGGCCAGGTCGGTCGCGGGATCCACCGGCGGCAGCTCGAGCACCTGGCCCGCCTCCCGGATGGGCCGGGTGATCTGCGGCCCTTCGCCCGCCGAGAACGAGAGTCCCAGCCCTAAGGGCTCGAACGGCAGCAGGATGTCGGCGAACAGGATGGCGGCATCCACGCCCAGACGCTCGACCGGCTGCAGCGTGACCTGTGCCGCCAGCTCGGGCTTGTGGCACAGCTCGAGCAGCGAGTGCCGCTGCCGCAGCGCGCGGTACTCCGGGAGGTAGCGCCCCGCCTGGCGCATGAACCACACCGGCGTGACGTCGGTGGGCTGCGACCGGCAGGCCTTCAGGAAACGACTGTCGTCAGGAGTGTGGGGCAACCGTCGGCTCGCGCGCCTCCGCTGGGGCGATCAGGACCGTGTCCCCTTCGATCTTGACGCGATAGGCAGCGACCGGAAGCGACGGCGGACCGCCCAGCACCTGGCCCGTGTCGAGCGAAAAGACGCCCTCGTGCCACGGGCAGGTGACGGTGCAGCGCGCCGGATCGACGGTTCCTTCCGACAGGCTGGCGCGAGCGTGAGTACAACGGTTCGCGATCGCGTACACGGTGCCCCGCGCGTTGAAGAGCGCCACCGCGTCACCGCCCACGTACACCCGGCGACTCGCCCCCGCCGGCAGATCCCCGAGCGTGGCCACGGGTGTGTACCCGTCGGCCCGCGTCGGCCGTCGCGCAGTCGCCTGGGCCGACCCCGCGCCCCCCAACGTATCGAGCATGTCCCACAGGGACATCTGCACGCACGTGAAGGTGGGCGTGTCCCGAAGCGTGTAGGAGGATGCCTGGCTCTCGCGCAGCTCCATCACCAGGTCGAGGAAGTC
>DASQAM010000419.1:0-2637 GCA_035635735.1 Gemmatimonadales bacterium
TGCCCACCGTCCCATCCCAGCCGAGGCGCACGTCGGTCGCCCACCAGGGGCTCGTGGCGGTGTCGAGCGTGTCGTGGACCACGTAGCCCGACGAGTGAGTCTCCTCGACCTCTACCCAGGCCCCGCGCGCGAACGCCGGCCGCGCCTTCAGCAGGAAATGGAGCCAGTGCTGTGGGATGCCGGGCAGCGGGCGGCCGTCGAGGACGCGTGTCCCGATGGTATAGCTCGTGTAGCGAAAGTCGGAGTAGGTCCAGGTGGTCGTCAGGTCCAGTCCGGACACAATCTCGAGCTCCGTGCCCAGCTCGATACCGCGGTGGCGGGACTTCCCGGCTTTCTGGAAGTACACCCGGCCGGGGGCGGTCGGCGGCGGATACGCGTATCCGATCAGCTCGTCGCGCACGTTGGCGTGGTACAGGGCCACCGAGTAGTTCAGCCTGCCCACCAGGTCGCCGCGCACTCCGATTTCGTAGTTGGTGGCCGTCTGGGGCTGCAGCGTTGGGTTGAAGCCACCCGCGGAGTTGGGCCGGTTCGTGAGCTCGGTGGTGGTCGGCGTCTCGAACGAGGTCCCGACGTTGCCGTACACGGTGAGGGCGTCGGATGGCGTGACGGCGACGCCCACCGAGCCGGATAGCGCGCGCATCAGCCGCTGTCCCGAATCGTCAGGATTGGTCGGCGTGATGAGGCGATCGTCCGCCCGGAAGGTGACCCAGTCGTAGCGCAGCCCGCCCGTGACCGAGACCCGCGGCGTGATTTGCAGGGCGCTCTGCACGAACGGGCCGACCTCGGTCACGCGCTCCAACTGGTCGAGCGAGCGCACCGTGTCGGGCTGGCCGGCGTTGTTGCCGAAGTTGTGACGGTCGTCGCGCTGGCGCTGGAAATCGATGCCGGCCGTGAGCCGATGGTCCAGGCGTCCGAGCGGCAGCGGGCGACTGACGGCGGCGCGCGCGCCGTAGGCCAGGCGGTCCAGATCGATGTACGCGAACGTGGTCGGGTTCTTGAGACTGCGGGCGATGCCGAACAGCGTGAGCGAGGCCTCGCCGCCGCCCTCGAACTGGCGCCGCAGCGTGACCCCACCCTGCCCCTGCGTGACGTCCTTACCAGCCACCCGCGTGATATTGATCGCAGCGGCCGAGTCGGGGTTCCTGGCCATCTCGGCGGCGGTGAGCGCACCGGGATTGTCGGCCCGCGGATCCCACCCGAAGTCCGCCGTGGCCGCGAGCGACCAGCCGTTGGCGAGCGGGAAATGCCAGCGCGAATTCAAGTTGCGGAAATCGGCATCGGAATGTTGCCGCTGTCCCGTGTAGTCGAGCCGTGAGACGGTGACGAGCCCGCTCCCCGCGCCCACGCGGAACGAGGTGCTCGATTTCCACTTGCTCCAGTTGCGATTGAGATTGCGGTCGAATGTTCCGAAGAGAACACGGACCTCCTGACGCAGGTTTCGCGGAGCGGTCGGGTCGGTCCAGATGCTGATGACGCCGCCCGACGCGTTGCCGAACAGCGCCGACGCCGAGCCGCGCAGGATCTCGATCCGATCGGCGGCGCCGAGCTCCAGGTTGGTGAGCTGACCCTGACCGTCGGGAAGCGTCTGCGGGATCCCGTCCACCAGCACCTTGATCCCGCGCACCGCAAAGGCCGACCGGGCCCCAAACCCGCGGATCGAGATCCGCTGATCCAGCGAGAAGTTGTAGCGGTTCGCCGCGTACACCCCTGGGACGGTCGCGAGCGCCTCGTCCAAGCCCCACGTGGGACGGGCCCGGCTGATCTCGGTCTGGTCCACGAGCTGGACGGCTTGGGGGATGCGGTTGATGGGCGGGTTGGCTCGGGTGACCGAAACGACGGCGGGGGGCAGCGTGTAGACCTTGAGGCTGTCGCCGTGACGGGCGGTTGTGTCCCGCTGCTGGGCCGCCGCCGGGAGCGACCAGAGGGTACAGAGCAGGGTGATGGCTTTCACAGCGGGGAGAGGGGTTTTAACCGCTCCGTCGGGGCGCGTCAAGGCTACCTGGGCTGGCGAAACATCCGATTCCAGCGGATCCGCAGCGGGTCGGTGGCGACGCTCAGGTAGATGATCAGGGGTTTGCCCACGATATGAGACCGCGGCAGGAATCCCCAGAACCGGCTGTCATAGGATTCGTCGCGGTTATCCCCCATCACCCAGTAGTGCCCGATGGGAATCGCGATCGGGCCCCAGTCGTGGGTGGTCGGGTGGTAGCGAGCCGTGTCGCGCCCTACGTAATAGGGCAGGTGCAGCGCCCGGATTTTGTGGAGCTGCAGGGGGTCGTCGGAGTGGGATCCCAGGTGCAGGGCGTATGGCTCGTCGAGCCGCTTGCCATTGCGGTAAACCGTATCGTGAACCATCTGCAGCGTATCGGTGGGCCCGCCGATCACACGCTTCACGATGTTCAGGTTGGGCGTCGAGTCTTCGACCGAGCGGAACACCACTATCCCGTCGCGCTGCGGCTCGGCGTAGCCCGGCAGGCGGCAGCAGCGGAGCCCGGCGAGCGGGATCTCGAGCTCGCCTCCGTAAATCGCCTTGTTCACGAACAGGAAGTCACCGACGAGCAGCGTGTTCTCCATGCTGGCCGACGGGATGCGGAACGCTTCGATCAGATAGGAGCGCAACACGATCCAGATGCCAAC
>DASQAM010000420.1:0-5935 GCA_035635735.1 Gemmatimonadales bacterium
CCGTTGTACGCGCCGACTAGCCACGCCACGACGACGACGAGGACTACCAGTAAGATGAGTGGGCCCATGGTAACTCCGTTTCGAGGTGATGCGACCCTACGCGTTTGCCGATGGCAGGAGTTTCGCGAGCGCCTGCCGCACCGCCTCGGCGACCGCCGCGTCCTCGGGGCCGAGCCGCGCGAGGGGATGGGCGGTTTCGACGTGCAGCTCTACCCCCCGGCCGACGGGGATTCGGTGCCAAGAGCTCGGGCTCTCGGGGTCGCGCGCGGCGTCCCGGGCCAGCCACGCCGTCAACGCCCGTCCCGATTTCCCGCGCGGCGGCGTGCCCTTGCTCTTGAGCGCCAGCCGGTCGGGCACCGGCAACGAGGCGCCCAGGGCCTGCGCGGCGCGGCGCTCCAGCACGTCGCCGGTCTGGTCCTGCATCTCCTTGATGATCGTCGCCAGCGTCGTCCCCTCCATCTGCCGCAGCTTGATCCACAGGAGCTGGAGGAAATGCCGGTAGGAATACGTGGCGGCGGTACCGCGTCCTTCGGGCGGGCTTACGAGCCCCTTGGTGACGTAGAACCGGATCGTGCGCTCGCTGGGCTGCGCCCGTGCGGCCGCATTGATCGGAGTGATCGCCGAGGCATCGAGGACGGCGCCCACGAGCGCGGCGAGATCCCGCAGGTTCCACGGGGCGAGGTTGCGATACTCCCGCAGAGTGTGCAGCGGCTCGGCATGCGGCGCTCCCGTCACGCCTCGGCTCCTCCCCGCGCGCGCTCCTCACCGATCTGGAATACCGCGGTCAGCCAATCCGTCACTTCGCGCAGATTGAACGGCTTCCGAATCACGACGCACTGGTGCCGCTCGAGCCAGATGCGCACCTCGTCTGCCTCGGCGTTACCCGTCATGATCGCGATACGGCCTTCATAGCCTGGCCAACGATGCACGATGGCGAGATAGAGGGCGAGCCCCGACATCGTCGGCAAGTGAATGTCGAGCAGCAGCGCGTCCGGCTGCTCGGCTGCGAGTAACTCGTACGCCGTCTCGGCGCTGCCCGCGCCGATCACGCGAAGGCCGTGGCGCGAGAGCGAGCGCTCCAGCACCCGGCGCAGCGGCGCTTCGTCGTCGACGACGAGGACGGTGCGAGGCGTGGCGCTCATGAAGCGGAGGCCCGGGCCTCGAGCGGGGTGAGAAAGCGCTGGACCACGCGCGCCAATGCCTCGTTCGAGTCGAGGGACAGGCGCATTTCGCCGGCCGTGAGCCCGAGGTAGGCGCGCGCGTGCAATTGCAGAGTCTTGGTCTGCGCGTAGCCCAGCCGTTTCGCCACGTCCTCGATCGTGAAGCCCGGATCCTGCAGCAGGCGGTGCGCGTACAGCACCCGCGCCGCGGAGAGGAAGTGCCGCGGCGACGGCAACCCGACCCGCGTAAACCACCGTTCGCAGGTGCGCCGGTCTACTCGGGCGCGCACCGCGACCTGGCCCACCGTCTGGACCTCGCCGGGCGAGCGCAGCGCCTCTTCGAGCACCCAGCGCAGCTCGCTCGGCAGCGGCGCGAGCGCGTCGCCCAGCTGGTCCAGGAGCTGCCGCGACGAGGAGCGCGCTTCCTCCTGGCCGAGCACCTCTCGCAACCGGCTCGGGTGATCGTCGTAATTGGCGAACACGGCGTGCTGGATGCCCCGCTGGCCCAGCGCCAGGAGCACTCCGGCAGTGCGGGGCGTGAGCGTCGTGTACAGCATCAGGGGGAGTGAGGGGAACAAGACGCGGAGCCGCTCGATCTCCTGCGACCGGGCTTGTCCGGACAGCAACGGATCCACCACCGCCAGCTCGACGGGCCGACCGCGAATGCTGGTGAGCACGTCGTCCCAAGTTGAAACCTGCGCGACATTGAACCGAGAGCCCGCGGCCCGGCGGAGTTTGTGGAATTGGACGTCGGGGACGGCTGCTAAAACGAGCATGAATCCCCCAAAACCCCTAAATGTCGCAAAATCGCCCTATGATGCCGCAAAAACGCCCTAAAATCCGGACGCCCCCGCACCGAGGTTGTGGTGTCCTGTTGCGTTGTCCCCACACCCCGTTTTGCGGAGGTCACATGTCCCGTATGCGCGCCCTGTTCACCTTGCTGGTGCTTGCGTTCGCTCTCTCCACCGTCGCCTGTGCCGACGCCACCGGCCCCAGCCACGGCTGCGACATCAACAACAGCAATACCTGCAAGTAGCCTGCACTTCTAAGACAGCCCTATCCACCGAGCTGCGCGAGGGACTCGGAAACCTCGCGTAGCTCGGCGGTTTGCACCACCGGCTCCGTGGCCGGCTGCGTCTCCCGGGCAATCGCCCGCTGGCAGTCCGCTAGCCCGGCCAGGATGCGCTCGGTCCGGAACTCGAATTCATGCAACCCGGCGGCGCCCGCGATCCCGAGCGCCTCCTTCATCAGCACCTCGGCGCGGCGGTAGCGGCCGAACCGCGCCTGGCCGATCCCCTGTTTCAGGTAGAAGTCCGCCCGAATGTTGGGCGGCATGTCCGCGAGGCGGTCGTCGCAACGCTCCCGCCACCGGGCGAACCCGACGTGATCCCGCCGATACGAAGCGCAGTGCATCAACTCGATCACCGCGTTACTCACGCTTTCTCTGGTCCGGCCGCGGCGGAACACTTCGGCCAGCGCGCGCTCCGCTCCCGTCGCATCGCCGAGGCTCAAGAGCATGATTCCCACGTCACCCAGCGCGCGGAGGCGGGAATCTTCCTCTTCGTACAGTTGGAACGCCTGCCAGGCGTGCGGAATCGCCTCGACCGACTGCCCCATGTAGTAGAGCGTCGCCGCGATGCCCTGTTCGGCCCGGGCCTCGACGTCCCGCTCGCCGGCGGCGCGGGCATCCGCGAGGATCCCCTCGAGTCGGCGCTCGGCGTCCGCGAGGTTGCCGCGGCCCAGCATCGTGTTCGCCCGACCGATCCGGCTGAGCAGCGCCGAATAGCGGTCGCCAGCCAGCGTCGCCAGCTCCCCGGCTTCGGCGTAGGCGGCGTCCGCCTCGTCGAACCGGTTCAACTTGCGGTGCACGCGAGCGAATCGCAGCTGCCCCGCGACCGCGTCGGTCGAAGACAGCCGGTTCCCAAGTACCAACAGCAGCGTCATGAGTACGTCGAGCGCTTCCTCGAGCCGCAGCTCGGTCTCGAGGAAATGCGCGTAGGCGAACAGCGCCGGCGAGACGAGCCGGATGTCCCCGAGGCGGTAGGCGTCCGAGGCGCTTTCGGCGATTCCGTGCACGTGCGCGCCTTCGGTGGCCGCGGCGAGGAGCTCGCGGCAGAACCGATCGGTCGCCACCCATTGATAATGGAACGCATCCTGCGAGACCGGACTACGGTCCGGCGCGAGCAGGTCCACCAGCCGTAGCGCGAGAAACGCGCCCTGTCCCAGGCGCGCTTCCAACGTCGTGGCCGATTCTGGACCTGACACCCGCTGCAGGAAGATGGCGTGTGGCAGCGATTCGAACTTCAGACGCGAAACCGGCATTCCTAACGTCTCCGAGTGTGAGGCTGGCTAGCTGGCGCTTCCACACTAGGGCAGGGGCTATGCCTCCTCGCAACGTGCGGCTGGCTCAGAACATAGCGTTTTTGTACTCTTTCCGTTAGGCCGCAGTTTTCGCGTTTTCTGGCTTTTCGCCGCAGCGTTTCGATGCCGGTCAACCGACGGCTACTCCCCCTATTCCGGCCATGCGCCGGGGCCTTACCCTCGCTGAACTCGTGGTCGTGCTGGCGATTCTGGCCATCGTGACGGCCATCACACTGCCTCGCCTGGCCGGCGTCCGGGACTGGATTGCGGTCGACACTGCTGCCCAGGAGGTGATCGGCGCGATCGCCGTGGCCCGGAGTGCAGCGGTCATGCAAGGCACCCGCAGCCGGGCTGTGATTGCCGCCGACTCGCTGCGGATCGACCGCTGGTCGGAAAGCTCGTGGGAAGACCTGCATCGCTGGCCGGGCCCCGAGCGGCATGGCGTGGCCCTCGAGGTATCGAACCCCGTCGTCGTCTTCGAGCCGATCGGCCTGGCGTGGGGATTATCCAACACCACGGTCGTGTTGCGACGAGGAACGCACGTCGCGACCATCACCGTGTCCCGCCTCGGGAGGGTGAAGCGGTGGTAGCCGGAGCATGCAACCATTCGCGGGAGATGCGCATCAAACGAGGTGGAGCTCTGAGAGCGGCCGGGCGGGGACGTGAAACATCCGACGGCGCCAGCCGTATCAGGAAGAGCATCGCGCAATGGTCGCGGCCGAAGTGTGACGGCCACTTCGCCCGACCGCCAACCCGGGGAGTTGTAAGCCCCGGGTTTGGTTTTTCTAGGGCCCGGGCGGGCGTATTGCCACCGCCTCGAAGCTGAAGGTCACGCGATCGGCGACGCGCACGCTGCCGGCGGGTCCGCCGCGATACGGCCTGATACCGTAATCCGTCTGCTTCACCGAGAACTCGCCAGTCGCCCGCAGCGTGTCGGTCCCGACCGCGGCGCGGACGTCACAACTCACATCACGGGTCTGTCCGGCCAGGGTGAGCCGGCCCTGCACCTGGAATCCGTCGACGGTCGGAGTCACCCCCGTGGAGACGAAGCTGATCACGGGATAGTCGTCCACATGCAGCACGTCCGTCCGCATGGTTTGAGTGACCTTGCGGATTTCTTCTGTGTCCGGGGGCGTGAGCACGGCGAGACTGTCCGCGGGTACCACGATTTCCAGGCGCGATTGGGAGGGCGCGGTCGCGTAGTAGACGACCCGTCCCGCGAGCCCGCGGGCACGGACGACATGCGTGTGGCCTGCGAAGCCCAGCAACCCAGCCTTGCCGGTCTTCACCTCGAAGCGGCTGGCCGCGGACAGCACGTAGACCACGGAGTCCGGCTCGCCACCCTGGGCCCACGCGCTCGCGGCGGCGAGCGGGATCATTCCTGCGAGGAGCGCCCACCGTACGATGTTCATTTTCGAGTGGGCGCGAGGTAGCGGATCAACGCCGGCTCGAACGGGACCGGTTGGATGCCGAACACCGACTCGATGGCGTTCCCGGGGGTGGCGCTGCCTTCGACGAGCATCTGCAGCTGGTCGCTGGTCAGCGGCGCCGCGGCGCCGAGGAGATCGAACGCGCCGGCGGCCGCCCGCGCGAGCGCGAGCGGCACGTGCACGAGCGGACGGGGATGGCCGGCGGCCCGCCCGATCGCGAGCAGGAACTCTTCGTAGGTCAGGACCTGCGGCCCGCCCAGCTCGAACGCGCCGCCGAGCGCAGGCTGTTCGACCGCCAACGCGAACGCGAGGGCGACGTCCTCGACCCAGACGGGCTGCGTGGGGAAATGGCCGTCGCCGAACACCGGGACAACGGGAGACCAGCGATGCAGCCGCGCGAGGGTGCGGATCGGCGCGCTCTCCGGGCCATTGATGATCGACGGTCGGAAGACCGCGTGCGACAGCCCCGATGCGCGGACCAGCTCTTCGGCGTGCCACTTCGTACGATGATACGGGGTCGCTCCCGGCTCGTCCCGCGCGCCGACCGCGCTCATGTGCACGAATCGCGCGACGCCCGCCCGGCGCGCCGCCTCGACCACTCGCCTGGTGCCTTCCACGTGTACGGCGTGAAAGGTCGCACGACCTATTTCGACGATGATGCCGACCAGGTGTACGACGGCGTTCGCGCGGTGCATGAGCGTCGTGAGCGCGGCCGCGTCGGCCAGGTCGCCCGGGACAAGCTCGACCCCGAGGCTCGCGAGCGTCGGCGCCCTGAGCGGGTCGCGCACCAGCGCTCGGATCGCATGTCCGCGACGCGCCAGCACGGTGGCAATGTGCCGTCCGACGAACCCGGTGGCGCCGGTGACGGCGATCAGCACGACGGAACCGGTCAGGTGGAGGTTGTGCCGCCCTCGTCGAGGAACACGAGCGTGCGGCGCCGCGCGACCACCGAGGCCAGTGCCTCGAAAACCTTGGGATCGAGCA
>DASQAM010000421.1:0-3281 GCA_035635735.1 Gemmatimonadales bacterium
GTGTTGCTGCCGGGCCAGTTCGTGCGGGTCCGGCTCCTGGGTCTGAAGCGGCCGGACGCGATCCTCGTGCCCCAGCGGGCGGTCCAGCGGAGCCTCGGCGGCGCCTTCGTCTACGTGGTGGGCGACAGCAACCGGGTAGCGGCGCGCGACGTCGTGGCGACGTCCTGGGAGCGCGGCGGGTGGCTGATCGAGCAAGGCCTCAGGGCGGGCGACCGCGTCGTAGTGGACGGCGTCCAGAAGGTCGCCCCGGGCCAGCCCGCCAAGCCGCTGACGTACCGGCCCGCGGTCGACACGAGTACCGCAGCGGCGGGGGATAGCGCCCTGATTGCCGCGCCGTCGGCGCCGCCCAAGATCAAGACCGGCCCCCCATGAGCCCCACGCCTGAGATCCGCAATCTCTTCATCCGGCGCCCGGTTTTCTCGGCCGTCATATCGATCGTAATCGTGTTGCTCGGGCTTTTCTCCGTCACCCGGCTCGCCGTCGAGAGTTATCCGCCCCTCACGCCGCCGGAGATCCAGGTGCAGGCGGTCTACCCGGGTGCGACGGCGCAGGACGTGGCCGATGCGGTGGCCGCTCCGATCGAGCAGCAGCTGTCGGGCATGCAGGGGCTGCTGTACTTCAAGTCGGCGAATTCGAGCGACGGGGTCATGAACCTGTCGGTCTACTTCGATATCTCGCGCAACCCGGATCTGGCGGCGGTGGACGTGCAGAACCAGATCGCGCGCGCCCAGTCGCAGCTCCCGCAGGAGGTGGTCCGCAACGGGATCGTCGTGCAGAAGCGCCAGACCGCTTTCCTGGTGGTGCTCGCGCTGTCGTCCGACGATCCGCGGTACGACACCGAGTATCTCAACAACTACGCGAAGATCTACATCGACGACGAGCTCAAGCGACTCCCCGGCGTGGGCGACGCGAGCACGTTCGGCCAGCTGGACTTCTCGATGCTGTTGAGCCTCGATCCCGATCGCATGGCGCAGCTGGGCCTGACCGTGTCGGACGTCGCCGCGGCGGTGCAGGAGCAGAACGCCACGAATCCGGCCGGCCGCATCGGGCGCGAGCCCGCTCCGCCCGGCACGCAGCTCACGATTCCGGTGATCACGAGCGGGCGCCTGAAGGAAGCGAGCGACTTCGAGCGCATCATCGTGCGGGGACGGCCCGACGGCTCACTCGTACACCTCTCCGACATCGGGAACGCGCATCTCGGCGCACGGAACTACGACCTGGCCGGCCGGTTCGACGGCGCGCCCACGGCTCTGACCCCGGTATTCCTGCGCCCCGGCGCGAATGCCCTCCAAGTGAAACGCGAGGTCGTCGCCCGGATGGGCGAGCTCGCCAAGAGCTTCCCCCCGGGCGTCCGCTGGACGATCGCGTTCGACACGACGCCGTACGTCACCGAGTCGATCAAGGAAGTCGTGAAGACGCTGTTCGAGGCGCTGCTGCTCGTGACCCTGGTGGTCTTCATCTTCCTGCAGAGCTGGCGGGCGACCCTCATCCCGGTGGTCGCGGTGCCCGTCTCCGTGATCGGGGCATTCTTCGGGATGCAGGTGCTCGGCTTCTCGGTCAACCTGCTCACGCTGTTCGGTCTGGTGCTCGCGATCGGCATCGTCGTGGACGACGCAATCGTCGTGATCGAAAACGTCGAGCGCATCATGGCCGAGGAGCGGGTCCCGCCCGCCGTCGCCGCTGACAAGGCGATGCGCCAGGTGAGTCGGGCGCTGATCTCCATCGTCCTGGTGCTGTGCTCCGTGTTCGTCCCGGTCGCGTTCCTGGGAGGCATCACGGGACTCATGTACAAGCAGTTCGCCATCACCATCGCGGTTTCTGTGGTCCTGTCGGGCATCGTCGCGCTCACCCTGACCCCGGCGCTGTGCGCCGTCCTGTTGCGTCCGGTACCGGAGGGAGCGCCGAGCGCGACGGCGGGCGGCGTCGTGGCGAGAGCCTTCAACCGGTTCTTCGCTGGCTTCAATCGCGGGTTCCGCTCGGTGACCGAGCGCTACCTTGGCACCGCTGGTCGCGTGATCGACCGGCCCCGCACGTTCTTCGCCGCCTTCGGGGTGGCGGTGGTCCTGCTGTTGGTCCTCGTGCGGTCCGTCCCGAGCGGCTTCATTCCGAGCGAGGACAAAGGGTACTTCGGCATGCTCGTCGAGCTCCCCGACAATGCCTCGCGGCAGCGCACCGAAGCCGTCGTGAAGCAGGTCGAAGGGTTTCTCCTGCAGCAGCCGGCGATCCACCACATCGTCGCGCTCGTCGGCCTCAACTTTATCCAGAATGCGAACCAGACGAACGCGGCGATCATGTTCGTCATGCTGAAGCCGTGGGACGAGCGGACCGCTCCGCGGGAGCAGTTCCCCGCGGTGCTCGGCGCCGTCAACGGGTATCTCTTCCAGCTGCAGCAGACGCGCGGCTTCGCGTTCAACCTCCCCGAGATCATCGGCCTCGGTACGACCGCGGGTCTCGAGTTGAATCTCCAGGACCGGGGGGTGAACGACGTGACGCGGTTCGCCGGCCTGGCGGGAGAGTTCGCCGCCGACGCCAACGCGTTGCCCGAGCTGCGCGGTGTGTACCCGACGATCCGCGTCAACACGCCGCAGCTGTTCGTGCAGGTGGACCGCGAGAAGGTGAAGACGCTCGGCATCTCGCTGTCGGAGCTGTTCCAGACGCTGCAGGCGTCTCTGTCGACGCTCTACATCAACGATTTCAACCGCTATGGCAAGACGTACCGGGTGCAGGCCGAGGCGCAGTCCCGCTTCCGCCAGACGCCCGACGACATCGGGCGGCTCTATGTGCGCGGGCCCAATCAACAGATGGTGCCTGTCTCGGCCCTCACCCGGACCGAATTCCGGGCGGGCCCGAGCGTCATTACGCGCTTCAACGGGTTCACGTCGGCGTTGCTGGTCGGGGCGCCGGGGCCCGGGAAAAGCTCCGGGGACATGCTTGCCGCGGTGGAGCGGCTGGCCCAGGACAAATACACCGGCCGAGGCGTGGGCTACGCCTTCAGCGGGCAGTCCTACCAGGAGCGCGCCTCCGGCGGGCAGGGCGGTCTCGTGTTCGCCCTGGGGCTCGTCATGGTGTTCCTCGTACTGGCCGCCCAATACGAGAGCTGGACGATCCCGTTCGCAGTGCTGCTCGGGGTGCCGTTCGGCACGCTGGGCGCGCTGCTCGGCGTGTGGCTGCGCGGGATGGCGAACGACGTGTACGTGCAGATCGGCCTGATCGTGGTGGTGGGTCTCGCGGCCAAGAACGCGATCCTGATCGTCGAGTTCGCGAACGAGCTGCGCGCCCAG
>DASQAM010000422.1:0-2055 GCA_035635735.1 Gemmatimonadales bacterium
GGCGCCACTTCGTACTGCGTCACCACCGGTCCCACCGTGCGACCGGCGATCGAGCCTTCGACCCGGAAGGTCTGCAGCGTCTCGATCAGCTTGTGGCCCATCTGCTCGATCTGTGCGAGCCCGGCGTCGCCGTCTTCCGGGGGCGCGGGGTTCAAGAGATCGATGGGAGGGATGAGAACACCGGCCGGGACGAGATGCGGGATGCGAGATGCGGGAGGCGTGGGCTTAGACTTGGTCGGGATGCGAGATGGGGGAGGCGGGATGCGTGGCTCGCCCTCGGACACCGACTCTTTCTGCAGCTGGCGCTTGGCCTTGGCGGCCTTTTCCGCTTCCCGCATCTCGCTTCCCGCATCTCGCTTCCCGATTCCCGTTTCCCGAGTCCTCAAGGCGACGAGCGGATGCCACCCTACCGTCAGGATCCCCAGCGCCGAGAGCGCAAACAGGCCGACCAGGATCCCGCCCGCCGTGCCGACCGCCCGATGCACGCCGTGAGCGAGCATGGCGGGTACGTAGCCGACCAGCTTTTGGGTCGGGCTCCAGGCGGGGTAGGCCGGCGGAAAGTCCGCCCCCGTGACGGTGCCGATCCCGTACGGGAGGAGCAGGATCAGCCCGGCGCCCAGCGCAGCCGCGCGGGCGGCCGAGAGGCTCCCGAGCCGCTCGAACGCAGCCAGCGCCCAACCGATGCCGAGCACCGGCAGGAGCACCGAGCCCACCCCGAGCACCCGCCACAAGCGGGAGCCGATCTGGTCGCCCCAGCTGCCGGTGATCGGCAGCCGCAGCAGGGTGAGTCCGAGGAACAGCCCGACCGCGAGGGCGCCGATGCCGATCAGCTCCTGGCGCGCCTTGCGGTTCATGTGATGCGGCGGTCCGCGTACACGGGGACGACGCCGAAGCGGTCGGGCCGCGCGGCAAAGGCCACGTCCTCTCCCAGGTCCGCATCCACGAGCTGTTGCGCGGCCTCGGAGCGCTCGAGCGCCTCCTGCCAACCGGCGAATTGGTCGATCAGGGCCACCGTGGCGCGGGCGGCGTCGTTGAGGACGAGCTTGCGGATACCCTTCCGGATCGCCTTGATGAGACGGCCGGCCGTATACGCGTCCTCCAGGGCGAACTGCTTATCCCGCCCGCCGCACACGATCACCAAGTCGCCGCGCTGCGCCAGAATCGCCCGCGCGCGCTCGGCCACCGCCTTGAAGTTCGCCGGGGCACCCACGAGCACGGGGTCGCCGCCCTGCGTCGCCACCAGCGCGGGAGTGCCGTTGGTGGTCGCCAGCACGATGGTCTTGCCGGCCACGGCCGCCGCAGTCATTTCCCGAGGCGAGTTCCCCAGGGCGAACCCTTCGATCTTCACGCTCCGCCGCTCGCCCGCGAGGACCACGCCGTCCTTCTCGAGGTTCGAGGCAAGCCGTACCGCCTCCTCCGAGGTCGCCGCGGGGATCACGGCTTTGGCGCCGTTGGCGAGCGCCGTGACGATGGTGGTCGTGGCGCGCAGCGCGTCGACGACGACGACGCCCCGGCCGGCGAGATCCCCCGCGACGAGGCCGAGCGGCGTGAAGTAGACGTCGATCTTCATGCCGGGGGGGACGGCTGGAGGAGTTGGGGTTCGCGCTCGAGGAACTTCGTGTCCACCCGGCCGGCGATGAAGTCGGGATGGCGCATGACCCGACTGAGAAAGGGGATGGTCGTGGTCACGCCTTCAATGATAAACGAGTCGAGCGCCTGCCGCATGCGGGCGAGCGCCTCGTCGCGGCTGTTGCCGTGCACGATCAGCTTGGCGAGCAGGGAGTCGTAGTACGGCGGCACGGTGTAGCCGGCGTAGATGTGGGTGTCGACCCGCACACCGGGACCGCCCGGCGGGTGGTACACGGTGATCGTCCCGGGGCTCGGCTGAAAGTTGCGGGACGGGTCTTCCGCGTTCACGCGACACTCGATGGCATGGCCGCGCAGCCGGTTGCCGTTCATCACGAACGACAGGGGCTCCCCCGCGGCGACGCGAATTTGCTCTTTGACCAGGTCGAAGTTGGTGCACATCTCGGTGACCGGGTGCTCCACCTGAAT
>DASQAM010000423.1:0-2262 GCA_035635735.1 Gemmatimonadales bacterium
TGCGATCGTGATGGCGAACTGCCGGTACATGAGGCCCGTGATGCCCGCCAGGAAGGCCACGGGGACGAAGACGGAGCACAACACGAGCACGATCGCGATCAAGGCCCGGCTCACCTGGCGCATCGCCCGGTCCGCGGCCACGGCGGGCGACACGCCCTCGGTTGCCATGATGCGCTCCACGTTCTCAATCACGACGATCGCGTCGTCCACCACGATGCCGATCGCCAACACCAGGCCGAACAGCGTAAGCAGATTGATCGAGAAGCCGAGGACCTGCATGCCGAAGAAGGTGCCGATAACCGAGACGGGCACGGCGAGGACGGGGATGAGCGTCGCCCGCCAGCTCTGCAGGAACACGAACACCACCAAGGTCACGAGCAGCATCGCCTCGAACAGCGTCTTCACGACCTCCTGAATGGAGGCCGTGATGTACGGCGTCGTGTCGAACGGCACCGACCACCGGACGCCAGCGGGAAAGCTCCTGGCCAACTCGCCCATGCGCCCCAGAACCGCCTGCTTGACCTGGAGGGCGTTCGCTCCCGATCGCAGGAAGATGAGGAACAGGGCTGTGGGCTTGCTGTCGAGCCGCCCCACGACGTCGTAGTTGCGGGCCCCCAACCGGACTTCGCCGATGTCGTTGAGGTGCACCAGCGAGGCGTCCGGCCGCCCCCGCACGATGATCTGCCCGAACTCGGCGGGATCCGTGAGCCGGCCCGCCGTGACCACGGGGATCGTGAGCTGGGTGCCCCGCGGCGAGGGCTCGCGCCCGATGCGCCCGGCCGGGTTCGTGGCGTTTTGCTCCTGCACAGCGGCCGCCACGTCCGACACGGTCAACCCGAGCTGCGCCATGCGCTCGGGGTCGAGGCTCAAGAGCATCGAGAACTCGAGCTGGCCCACCGTCTGCACGTCGCCCACACCGGGAAGACGCTTGAGCTCGTCCTCGAGGTAGATCTTCGAGTAGTTGCTCAGGTACTCGGCGTCGAAGCGCGGGTCGTCCGCGGTGAGCGCGCCGACCAGGAGGATGCTCGTCTGGCGCTTCTGGACCGTGATCCCGTTGTGCACGACCTCCTGCGGCAGGTGCGGCTCGGCGAGCGCGACCTGGTTCTGCACGTCCACCGCCGCGAGGTCGGGGTTGCGCGAGATGTCGAAGTAGACCGACAGGTTCATGACGCCGTCGCTCGAGTTCGACGACTTGAAATAGAGCAACCCCTCGAGCCCCGACAGCTGCTGCTCGATCGGCGCGGCCACGGCCGCCGCGACGTCCTGCGCCGTCGCGCCCGGGTAGACCGCCTGCACCTGGATCTCCGGCGGCGTGAGCGCCGGGTAACTGTTCACCGGGAGCGCGCGGAGCGCGAATAACCCCAGCAGCACGATCACGATCGAGATGACGCCCGAGAAAATCGGGCGCCGGATGAAGACGTTGCGGATCTCCGGGGCGGCACTCATGGGGCGACCTTGATCCTGGGCGGTGCCGACGGCGCGGCGATCACGACGCTATCCTCTGGCCCGACCGCGCTGGTGTCCGCTGCGGGCTGATACGCAACGGGCTTGGCCGGCTGCCCCGTGGCCACCTGCTGGACGCCATCCACCACCACGCGGTCGCCCGCCTGCAGGCCCTGCTCGATGAGCCATGCCCCGCGGTCCCAGGATGCCGCTACCACGTCCCGCGCCACCACCGTGTTGCTGTCGCCCAGCACGTAGACGAACGCTCCCCGGAGGCCCCGCTGGACGGCCCGCTGGGGCACGAGGATCGCGCCCGGCCGCTTGAGGCCCAAGAGCCGTACTCGCACGAACTGGCCCGGGAGCAGCACGTGCTGGGGGTTCCGGAACTCGGCGCGGAGCGAGAGGGTCCCGGTCACGCGCTGCAGGGCGAGATCGACGAAATTGAGCTGGCCGGTGCCGGGAAAGATGCTGCCATCCTCGAGCGTCACTTGCACGTCGAGCACCCGCGCCGGCACGAGTAGCCGGCGCGTCGCGATGTCTCGCCGCCAGCGCAGCACGTCTTGGTCGGATGGGCTGAAGTTCACGTCGATGGGATCCACGCGCTCCACCGTCGTCAGCAGATCGCCCGGACCAGTTACGCGCGCGCCGAGCTCGAGCTGTGAGCGCCCGGCGCGCCCAGAGATCTCCGCGCGCACGAACGTGTCCTCATAGTCCTTTTTGGTCTGATCGGCCGCAGCCTGCGCCTGATCGAACGCCTGCTGCGCGTCGTCCACGTCCTTCTGCGCTACCGCCCGCACCCCGAGCAGCGCTTTCAGACGC
>DASQAM010000424.1:0-18668 GCA_035635735.1 Gemmatimonadales bacterium
CGCGCCTGCGCCACGTCTCGAGAGCCAGAGCGCTGGAAAGCTTCCTGTTCTAGGTCCGGGGCGGGTACATTACCGCCCTATGGCCGGCTCAGCCTCGTTCGACATCTCCACCGGTGCCGACCTCCAAGAGGTCGACAACGCGGTGAATCAGGCCACCAAAGAGGTGGCTCAGCGCTACGACTTCAAGGGCTCGAAGGCGTCGATCGCGTTCGACCGCGCCAAGGCCGTCCTCACCCTCGTCGCCGACGACGACTTCAAGATGAAGGCCCTCGTCGACGTGCTGCAGTCGAAGCTCATCAAACGCAACGTGCCGGTGAAGAACCTCGAGCTCGGAGCCGTCATTCCGGCGGCGAACGACACCGTGCGGCGCGAGATCACGCTCACCCAGGGCATCCCGCTGGAGAAGGCGAAGGCCATCGTCAAGGCGATCAAGGACAAGAAGTTCAAGAAAGCCCAGGCCTCGATCCAGGGGACCGAGATCCGCGTGCAGTCGCCCTCGAAGGACGAGCTGCAGGAGGTCATGGCGTTCCTGCGCTCGCAGGATTGGGGTATCGAGCTCAAGTTCGGGAATTACCGCGGATGAAACTCGGCGTCATCTCGCTCGGCTGCGACAAGGCGACCGTCGACTCCGAGCGGCTGGTGGGCCAGCTCGTGGGCCATGGTGCCGTGGTGACGCCGAACCTACCGCAGGCCGACGTGATCCTGGTGAACACCTGCGGCTTCATCGACGCCGCCAAACAGGAGTCGATCGACGCAATGCTGTCAGCCGCAAGGCTTAAGGCGCAAGGCAACGTCAGAGCGGTGGTGGCCGTCGGGTGCCTGGTCGAGCGCTACAAGAAGGAGCTGCAGGAGGAGATCCCCGAGGTGGATCTGTTTCTCGGATTCTCCGATCTCCATCACCTCGTGCCGGCGCTCGCCGAGCGCGGCTTGATCGACGACCCCCTCGCGAGTCACCCCGGCGTCCGCCAATTCCTCGGGGACGCGATCCACGTTCGTTACCTCAAGATCTCAGAGGGTTGCGACCACACGTGCGCATTCTGCGCCATCCCGCTGATGCGCGGGAAGCACCGCTCCGAACCGCTCGAGCGTTTGGTGCGTGAAGCGCGGGTACTCGAGGCGCAGGGGGCGCAAGAGATCAACCTCGTGGCCCAGGACCTGGGCCACTACGGCCGGGACCTGGGCCTGGGCGGACCCAAGCTCCCGGACCTGCTCGAAGCACTGCTCGCCGAGACCTCGGTGCCTTGGTATCGCCTGTTATACGTCTACTCGGCGGGTCTCACCGAGCGGCTGGTCGAGCTCGTGGCGCGGAGCCCGCGCATCGTTCCCTACATCGACATGCCGATTCAGCACGCCGCCGACCGCATGCTCGAACGGATGCGCCGCCCCGAGCGCCAACGCACGTTGCGGGAGAAGCTCGGGTGGCTGCGCGGGGCGATCCCGGACTTGGCGGTTCGCACCACCTGCCTCGTGGGCTTTCCCGGCGAAACGGACGACGATTTCCGGGAGCTGTTGGCATTCCTCGAGGACGCGCAGTTCGACCGACTCGGCGCGTTCTCGTACTCGCCCCAGGAGGGCACGCGCGCCACCCAGTACCCGGACGACGTTCCCGACGCGGTGAAGCGCGAGCGTCTCGAGGAGCTGCTCGAGGTCCAGCGCGCCATCTCGGCCGAGCGTCTCGCGCGGTTCGTGGGGCGGGAGGTCCGCGTGCTGGTGGACCGTGTGGCCGATCCCGACGAGGAGCGCGCGACGCATGTGGGGCGGGTGGCCTGGCAGGCGGACGACGTGGACGGCGTCACGTACGTGGAGCGGGGCGGCTGGGCCGAATCTGGGTGCTTCCTGCGTGCCCGGCTCACGGCCAGCGAAGACTACGACTTCCGGGCGGTCGCCCTGACGTGAGTCGCTCGGAGGAGCTCTTCGAGCGTGCGAAAGCGGTGTTGCCGGGCGGGGTGAATTCACCGGTGCGGGCGTTCCGGGCGGTGGGCGGGACGCCCTTTTTTGTCGCCCGGGCGGACGGCTCCCGGCTCACCGACGTGGACGGGAGGACGTACCTCGATTACGTGTGCTCGTGGGGTCCGCTGATTCTGGGCCATGCTCATCCCGCGGTGCTGCAGTCGATCCGCGCGGCCGCGGAGCGGGGGTGGACCTACGGCGCGCCGTGCGAAGCCGAGGTCGACCTGGCGGAGGCGGTGCGGCAGCGCATGCCCGCCGTGGAGATGGTCCGGTTCGTGAATTCCGGAACCGAGGCGACCATGGCCGCCCTGCGCGTGGCGCGCGCGGCGACCCGTCGCGAGGTGGTCCTCAAGTTCGAGGGCTGCTACCACGGGCACGCGGACAGCTTCCTGGTGAAGGCAGGCAGCGGCGTCGCGACGCTCGGCTTGCCCGACAGCCCCGGCGTCCCCGCCGCGCTCGCCGGTCTCACCCTCACGCTGCCCTTCAACGACACCCTCGCCCTCGGCGAGCTGTTCCGGCGACGGGGTGACACGCTGGCCGCCGTGATCGTCGAGCCGTACGTCGGGAACTGTGGGTTCATCGCGCCCGAGCCGGAGTTCCACACGGCGCTCCGCGCGCTGTGCGACCGGCACGGCGCCCTGTTGATCTTCGACGAGGTGATGACCGGCTTCCGGGTTTCGGCCGGAGGGGCGCAGGAACGACTCCACGTGCGACCCGACCTCACGACACTCGGCAAGATCGTCGGCGGGGGCATGCCGGTGGGGGCCTACGGCGGCCGCGCGGACCTCATGCGGCTGGTCGCGCCCGAAGGGCCGGTCTACCAGGCTGGCACGCTCGCGGGAAATCCGGTGGCCATGGCAGCGGGCCTCGCCACGCTGCGCGAGACGGAGCGACCGGGGTTCTACGAGACGCTGGAGCGGCGAACCGCGCGGCTGGTCGCGGGTATAGGGGACGCCGCGCGCCGACACCGGGTCCCGGTCACCACGGGGCATGCGGGCTCGATGTGGGGGATGTACTTCGCGCATGGCCCGGTCAGGAACTTCGCCGAAGCCAAGGCCGCGGACGCGAGCCTGTTCGCGCGCTGGCACCGGGCCGCACTGGCGCGCGGCGTGTTCCTCGCGCCTTCGGCGTTCGAGGCAGGATTCGTCTCCAGCGCGCATACCGATGCCGACATCGATTCCACCATCACACAACTCGACGCGGCGCTGGGCGAGGCGCGGGCTCGCTAGCGCCCTCGCCCTCGCCGGCGCATGCGGCCGGCCGCAACCCTCTCCCCTCACGCCCGGCGCCGAGCCGGAGCTGCGGGTCGGACTCGTCGCCGGTGCGCCCAGCGTCACGTTGGGGGGCGATGGCGAGCTGTTCATCACCGACGACGCGAACGGGGAGCCGATCGGGTCGATCCCGGCGGGGACGGCCTGGACGGTCGTGAGCGACACGCTCGGCATCAGGCTCGTGAAACCGGACGGCTCCCGCGACGAGCGACGTGGCGGCATCTCTGCGGTGAACGTCACGGAGAACCGCTTCGCGATGGCGAATGGGCGCCGGTATCGCGGGCGGTTGAACGTGCTGCGCGATTCCGAGGGACTCACCGTGACGAACCGGGTGCCCGTCGAGAGCTACCTGGCGGGGGTGATCGGTGGCGAACTGGGACCCCGACGAGCCGACGAACGCCAGGCGATGCTCGCACAGGCCGTGGTGTCCCGCACGTTCGCGCTCAAGAACCGGGGCCGCTGGGAACCCCAGGGCTTCGATGCCTGGGCCGATGTGCGGGACCAGGTGTACACCGGGATCGCGGGGGAGACGGCCGACGTTTGGGGCGCCCTGCGCGCCACCCGGGGAGAGGTGCTCCGCTATGACGGCGATCTGATCTACGCCTACTTCCACTCGACCTGCGGATTCTCGACCGCCGGTGCGGACGAGGCATTCAAGACCGCCCAGAGCCAGCCGTACCTGCGGCCCGTCTCGGACGCGTCCGGGGGCGGCCACTACTATTGTGAGCTCTCCCCGCGGTTCCGCTGGCGCGAGGAATGGGACGGCGCGAAGCTGCGCGCTATATTGTCGCGGACGCTTCCCGCGATGATGAACGCGAGCGGAGGCGGGCTGCAACGCATCACCGATATCGCCGTCACCCGCACGACGGCCTCGGGCCGGGTCGGCGAGCTGCGCATCGTGTTCGAGCACGGAGACGTGCGGGTGCCCGGCCCCGACGTACGCGCGGTGCTGCGACCCGCGCCCGATCAGCTGCTCGGCAGTACGTCCTTCCAGCTCTCGGTGACGAAGGACGGCGGCCAGGTCAGCCGGCTCGTCGCGGCGGGCGCGGGGTGGGGTCACGGTGTGGGGTTCTGTCAGTGGGGTGCGGTGGGCCGGGCCCGCGCAGGCCAAGACTACCGCAGGATCGTCACCACCTATTTCCCGGGGACCAATGTTGAGCGCCTTTACTGAGGCGGTCAGGCGGTCAGGCGGACGGGCGGTCTGTCTGGTCGCGATTCTCCTGACCGTCGGGCGGCCGCACCGCCTGTCCGCCCAGGGTTTTCTCTCGCAGTTCTCCTACGACAACCTGAAGCCGAGCGCCCTCCAGCTCGATCTCGGCCCGGTCGGTGGGAACAACATCCGGGGCACGCTGACCGGCGGCTTGCGGCTCGATTACGGGTTCATTGCACCACACGTGCGCGTGCTGCTCGGCGTCTCGTATTACAAGGCCGATTTCAGCTCGGCGGCGCGCGCGCGCTTCGAGCAGCGCCTCAAGAGCGTCGTGATCGACCCATCGGCGGACGACACGATCCGCCTGGGCCGCGTCACCTGGAGCGACGTCACCGGGGACGTAGACCTGCAATACGTCCTGCCACAGGGGCGGGCGGTGGTCACCTACCTGGGGATCGGGCTCGGCGCCCACATCCGGCACGGCAGCGGCCCGGCCATCAACGGCACCTTCGTGCAGGACGCGCTGAACTCGATCACCGCGGGCTTGAACGGCACGATCGGTGCCGAGGTCGGGGCCAACCGCTGGCGGTTCACGCTCGAGGCCCGCGGCGTCCTGTCGAGCGGTGTTTCGACCGTGTCGCTACGCAGCGGCGTGATGTACCGCTGGGCGGGCTCGCGAGACAAGAGACCGGGGACGCCGAAGTGAGCGACCCGGTCCGCGTGGCAGTGATCGGTGCGGGCGCGATCGCTCAGGTCGCCCACCTCCCGGTGCTGCGACGCTTGCCGGGCGTGGAGGTCTGCGCCATCTGCGACTCGGACTTGGGTAAGGCCCAGGCCCTCGCGGGGCGATTCGATGTCAAGGAGACGTTCGACGACATCGAGGAAGTGCTCAAGTACGCTCGTCCCACAGCGGTCGCCATCTGCACGCCGAACCACCTCCACGAGATCCACGTCGTCTCCGCCCTCGCGGCCGGTGCGCACGTGCTGTGCGAGCGGCCGCTGGCGCTTACGCTCGCCGGTGTGGAGCGGGTGCTCCAGGCGAGCGAGAAGTACGGCCGTCGGGTGATGGTCGGGATGAACCACCGCTTTCGATCCGACGTGCAGGCGGTGCGCGGCTTCCTCGCCGGCGGCGACATCGGCGTGCTGCAGGCGATCCGCTGCGGCTGGTACACGTTCCAGCCGAGTCGCAACCTGGTAGCGTGGCGGCTGCGCCGCCAGGAGGCCGGCGGCGGCGCCTTCCTGGACCTCGGTCTGCAGCTGCTCGACCTCGGACTCTGGCTCGCGGCATGGCCGGCGGCCAAACGCATCGCGGCGCACACGATGGGGCAGGGAAAAGACGGCGTGGAGGACATGGCGACGGCGCTGGTGGTGTGCGAGAACGGCCTGTCGCTCTCGATCGATGTGAGCTGGCGTCACATGGGTGAGGCCGAGCGCTTCTGGTTCGACTTGGTGGGAACCAAAGGGTCGGCCCGGGTCCAGCCGCTGCGGGTGTTCAAGGAGATGCACGGGTCGGTCACCGACGTGACGCCCACCGGGGCGAGCGGGCGCGAGACGCCGTTCGCGCAGTCCTACCGCGCCGAGTGGACGTATTTTCTCGCCGTCATGAAGGGGGATGTGAACGCCCCGCCGCCGCGCGACCAGCTCGCCCTGCATCGCGTGCTGGATGCCATCTATCGCTCGGCCGACGAAGGGCGCGACGTGCTCCTGTGACGACGCCGACCCGACAAGCCGCGGCCCTCGTCGCGTTGGGCGCCGCTCTCCTCGCCGCCAGCTACCCCCCGTTCCGTCTCCCAGTCGTGAGCTTCCTCGCCGTCGCACCGGCGGTCGTCCTGCTGCGTCGGTTCGAACGCGAGGGCGACCCGCGCGGCGCGTTGCGCTGGGGGTTCTGGTACGGCTTCGTGACCCAGGGCGCCGTGCTGTACTGGCTGGTGGTGGCGCTGTGGCACTTCACGCCGCTGTCGGCGCTCGGCTATCTCGCGACGATCGTGCTCTTCGGCGCGTGGCATGCGCTGCTCTTCTGGTTGGTCGTCCGCGTGCGTCTCCGACTGCCCCTCATGCCGCTGGCGATCGTGTTTCCCGTCGTCTGGACCGCGGTGGAATGGGCGGTGGGCCATCAGGGAGACATTCGCTTTCCCTGGCTCGGCCTGGGCAGCTCGCTCACGGATGCCGCTGTGCTCGTGCAGTGGGCCGACTTGGCCGGCGCGCGGGGAGTGACCCTGTGGCTTGCCTGGGCCAACGTGATGATCGTGGAAGCGATGCTCGGGAGCAGGGAGCAGGGAGCGGGGAGCGGGACCTTCCGGTGGCGCCCGGGCGTCGCGGTGCTCGGGACGGTGTTCCTCGCGTGGGGATATGGCGCGTGGCGCGCGCGGACGCTCCCGATCCGCGAGCTCGGCACCGTCGGACTCATCCAGCCGAACGAAGGCTTCCGCGAGAAGTGGGATCCGCGGCACGCGGATAGCGTGGTGGCGAAGCTCGTCACGATGTCGCGCGCGCTCGAGGCGCGCGGCCGAGTGGCGCTCATGGTCTGGCCGGAGGTGGCGATCCCCGGCTACCTGCAACCGGCGTGGGACTCGAGCATCGCCGGGCTCGCGCGCGAGAGCCGTATGCCGATCCTCGCGGGCGGGATCTACGGCGAGAATCACCCCGACGGGTCGTACGACTATTTCAACGCCGCCTTCTACTTCGATTCGTCGGGCAACTGGCGCCGATATCCGGTCTACGAGAAGCACTATCTCGTGCCGGTCGTCGAGCGCGTGCCGTTTGTTCCCGCGCGGCTCATGCAGAGCGTGCCCGGTGTAGGTCGCTGGTCCGGCGGATTCGGGCGCGGCCGGAGCCTTCCCGTGTACTCGAACACCCTGGGGCGCTTCGGCGTGATGATTTGCTACGAGTCGGCCTTCGAAGATCTGACGCGCGGGTACCGGCGCCGGGGCGCGGAGTTCCTCGTGAATATCACCAACGATGCATGGTTCGGTCGCACGGCCGGTCCGTACCAGCACGCGGCGCATCTGGTCATGCGCGCCATCGAAACCCGCATGGGCATCGCCCGCGCCGCGAATGACGGTATCTCCGAGTTCCTCGATCCCCTAGGGCATACGTACGCGGAGACCGGCCTGGAGCAGGAAGCGACGGTGGCGGACCGGCTTCGCACCAGCGACGTGATTCCCCTGTACGTGCGCCTGGGCGACTGGGTGGGGACCCTGTGCGTGCTAGTCACCCTCGGGCTCGCCGGCGTCTTAGCGGTGCAGCATTGGAAGCGGAGCGCTTGAGAATGCGGAATGCGGAATGCGGAGTGCGGAGTTGATCGCGCCAAGTTCGATCCCGGACACGAGAGTTGCCGATCGACCTGGGTCCGTTCAATTCCGCACTCCGCATTCCACATTCCGCATTGGGGTGGGGAGAGGTGAGGTGGAGGGGTGAGGGTGGGGGTGGATGTCGGCGGGACCTTCACCGATCTCGTCGCGCTCGCGCAAGACGGGACGATCGACGTCCGAAAGGTGGTGACGACGCCGGACGATCCCACCGTCGGCCTGTTTCGCGCGCTGGACCCGTTGAAGCCTCCTCACCCCATCGAGCTGCTCGTTCACGGTACTACGATTGCGACCAACGCCTTGCTCGAGCGTCGCGGTGCCCGCGTCGCACTCGTGACGACCAAGGGCTTCGAAGACCTCCTGTGGCTGCGGCGCCAGGACCGCGCAGGGCTCTACGACCTTGCCCGCGACCACCCGCCCCCGCTGGTCGCTCGGTCCGACGTCGTGGCGGTCGCCGAGCGGACCGGCCCCGAGGGCGTACTCGAGCCGCTGGGTGAGGACGAGGTCGCGCGGGTGGTCGCCACCGTGCGGGCGCTCACGCCCCCTCCCGAAGCGTTGGCGGTGGCCCTCCTGTTTGCCTTCCGCCACGCCGAGCACGAGCGCCGGCTCGTCGCGGCGCTGCGCGAGGCGCTACCCGACATCCCCGTCGCGGCGAGCCACGAGGTGCTGCCCGTGTTCCGGGAGTTCGAGCGGGCCAGTACTACGACCGTCGAAGCGTATCTCCGTCCCAAAGTCTCCGCCTATCTGAGAACCCTCGAGCGCGAAGTGCGGGCCCGGGGCATCGCCATGCTGCGCGTCATGACGTCGAGCGGCGGTACCCTCGCCCCGGAGGCGGCGGCCACACGGGCGGCGTCGCTCGCGCTCTCCGGCCCCGCGGGGGGTGTGGTCGGTGCCCGCCTGGTCGGGGCGGCCGTGGGTCTGCAAGACCTCCTGACGCTCGACATGGGGGGTACCAGCGCCGACGCGAGCCTCGTCACCGGTGGGACACCGCTCGGTGACGGCGGCGGTGCCGTGGCGGGGCTTCCTCTCGCCCTGCCGGCCGTCCTGATCGAGACGGTGAGCGCCGGCGGCGGGAGCATCGCGCGGGTGGACGAAGGTGGCGCGCTCAAGGTCGGGCCGGAGAGCGCGGGGGCGATTCCGGGCCCGGCGTGTTACGGCAGGGGAGGCGAACGACCCACCGTCACGGACGCGTGCCTGGCGCTGCGATGGCTCGACGCCCAGCATCCGCTCGCGGACGCGGTGCGGCTCGATCGCGACGCCGCGGAGCGTGCGCTCCGCTCGCTCGAGTCGGTGGGGAGCGACCCGCCCGCGATCGCGGCGGGCATAGTGGCGGTAACGACTGCAGTGATGGCGCGGGCGCTCAAACGGGTGAGCGTCGCGCGCGGGCTCGATCCTCGCCGGATGGCCCTGCTCCCGTTCGGGGGCGCCGGGCCCCTGTTCGGGTGTCAGCTGGCCGAGGCGCTGGGGATGCGCACCATCGTGATCCCGCCCCACGCAGGGGCCCTCTCCGCGCTGGGCCTCGCCTCCGCCGCGGAACGGGTGGATCTGCTCGCGTCATTTCACCGCCCGCTCGAGGGCTTGCCGTCCGGGGACCTCGGGACGGCGTTCGCGCCTTTGCTGGCGGAGGGACGGAGCCAGGTGCCCGACGGCGCGCTGCTCCGCTACGCGGATTGCCGGTTCGCCGGGCAGGGTTACGAAGTGACGGTGCCGGTGACGGGCGACGACCCGCAGCGGATCCGGGACGCGTTTCTCGTCGAGCACCGTGCCCGGTTCGGTCATGCCGGAAGCGGCCAGTCGGTCGAGCTCGTGAACCTGCGGGTGGTGGCCCTGCGCGAGGGACCGCTGCCGCAGTTTGCGGACGTGCGGCGGGTGGTGCAGCGGCCCGGCGCCAGTCGTCCGATCACGTGGCGGGGGTCCCGGGTGAGCGCGGCGGTCTGGGCGCTCGACGATCTCGCCCCGGGTGTCAGCATTGCCGGCCCGGCGATCTTGGCGGGGCGCAACGCGACGGCCCTGATCGAGCCCGGGTGGCGCGGGACGGTGCATCCGTGCGGCGCCGTGTTGGTGGAGCGGACATGACCCTCGACGCCGTCGGGCTCGAGGTGATGGGACACGCGTTCGCGTCGGTCGCGGAGGAGATGGGCCTCGTGCTCATTCACTCGGCGGTGTCCCCGAACATTCGCGAGCGTCGCGACTGCTCGGCGGCGCTGTTCGACGCCGCCGGTGAAATGATCGCTCAAGCCGCCCACATTCCGGTGCATCTCGGTGCCATGCAGGAATCGGTCGGGGCGGTGCGCGCACTTGCCCCGGCCCCTCGGCCGGGTGACGTGTTCATCCTCAACGACCCCTATACCGGCGGCTCGCACCTTCCCGACATCACACTCATCGGGGCCATCGAGGTGGACGGGGCGGTAGGCGGCTACAGCGTGGTGCGGGCGCACCACTCGGACGTCGGCGGCGTGCAGGCCGGGAGCATGCCTGCCGGAGCGCGCGAGATCTTTGCCGAGGGCGTGATCGTGCCACCGCTGCGCCTCACGCCCGACGTGGAGCACTTCCTGCTCGCCAACGTCCGGACGCCCGAGACGCGACGCGCGGATCTCGCGGCCCAGCGAGCGGCGGTCACGCGGGGGGCGGAGGGCCTGCGCGCCCTCGCGGCGCGCTACGGTTGGGCGGGAGTTCGCGGCGCGGCCACCGACCTCCTGGACTACGCCGAGCGCCGCGCCCGGGATGCCCTCGGGCGGCTCACCGCGACGGCCCTCACCGCCACGGATTGGCTCGAGGGGGATGGTGTGGACGACGCGGACTTGGCGATCACGGTGCGCGTCGACATCACGGACGGCGTCTTCCACGTCGACTTCACGGGCACCGCTCAGGCCGCGCGTGGCAATGTGAACTGCCCGCTCGCGGTGGCGCGCTCCGCCGTCCTGTTCGTGGTGCGGACGCTCCTGCCAGAGGACGTTCCCACGAACGGCGGTGTGCAGCGCGCCGTGCGCGTGACCGCGCCCCTTGGGTGCCTCGTCAACGCACGCTACCCGAGCGCGGTGGCCGCCGGCAACGTCGAGACGTCGCAGCGCATCGCCGACACGGTGTTTCTGGCGCTCGCAGCCGGCGGCATCTCGGTGCCGGCGCAGGGACAGGGGACGATGAATAATGTGACGCTCGGGGCGGGTGGCTGGACGTATTACGAGACGATCGGGGGTGGCCAGGGGGCGAGCCACGGCGCCCCCGGACCGTCTGGCGTGCACGTTGGCATGTCGAACACCCGGAACACGCCGGTCGAGGTCCTGGAGATGGAGTATCCGTTGCGCCTTAAGTCTTACGCCTTACGACGCAGCAGCGGCGGGGCTGGGCGGTGGCCGGGGGGGGAGGGCGTGATCCGCGAGTTCGTGGCGCTCGCCCCGATGGAGGCGAGCCTCCTCGCCGAGCGACGCCGTCACGCCCCGCGCGGCGCCGCCGGTGGACGCGACGGGGCGCGCGGGTCCACCTGCTTGAACGGCGCGCCGCTCGGCCCTAAAGTGAGCGTGTCGCTCGCCCCCGGCGACGTGTTGCGCGTGGAGACGCCGGGCGGCGGTGGCTGGGGGGCGGGGGGCGGGAGCAAACCCGAACGCGGAGACAAAGGATGACGTGGGTGCTCGTGGCTGTCATTGGCCTGGTGGGAGGTGTGGTGTCGGGCCTGTTCGGTGTCGGGGGAGCGATCGTGATTGTGCCCGCCTTGGTGCTCCTCGTGAGGTTGCCGACGCACACGGCGAGCGGCACGTCGCTGGCGGCGCTGCTGCTCCCGGTCGGCCTGTTGGGGGCGATGGAGTACTATCGACGCGGGCAGGTCAACTTCCCCTATGCCCTCATCCTCGCTGCGGGGCTCTTCGTGGGGGCGTTCATCGGGGCGCATCTCGCGGGCGGCGTCTCGGACGTCGCGCTGAAGCGCGCGTTCGGCGGGCTCCTGCTGCTGGTCGCCGGCAAGCTGCTACTCGGCTAGGCCGTCGCCTCGAACACCTTGCCATCGACGAACAGCCGGAACAGCTCCTGGTCGAGCTGCCCGGCTCGCACCTCGTCCGCCATGATGTCGAGTGCGCGCGCCGGCGCGACCGCCGCCTTGTACGGACGGTCGGCCGCGCTCAGCGCGTCGTAGATGTCGCTGATCGTCATCATGCGCGTCTGAATCGGGATCGCTTCGCCGGTCACCCGCCGCGGGTATCCCTTGCCGTCGAGCTTCTCGTGGTGTCCGTAGGCGATCATGGGGATGTCCTGGAGCTCACGGGTCCAGGGGATCTGCTGGAGGAACCGGTAGGTGTGGGTGACGTGGCTCTCGATCTCCAGGCGCTCCGTCTCGTCGAGTGAGCCCTTGGGGATCGTGAGATAGCGCATCTCGTCCTCGGTGAGGTAGGGGTGCGGGCGACCGGTGGGATCTTCGTAGGTGCGACGCGCCACCTGGAGCAACGCTTCGAAGTGGCTGGCCGGTAGCACCGTCGGCTCGTTCGCACTGAGCACGGCGTCGAGGAAGCCGTCCAGCGCCGCCATGTCCCGGGCGTGCTCCTGTTCGAGCGCTCGGAGGAACGGCGCGTAGTCTTTCCGGTCGTGTGACTCCAGGAACTCGGCCCGCTTCCTCCAGAATTCCCGCTCGGCGGTGCGCCTCACGAAATGGTGGCGTTGCCGGATGAGGTCGAGCTGCAGCGGATAGAGCTTTTTGGCCTTGATCAGCACCTCCTCCCGCACGCCGACCTTTCCGAAATCGTGGAGCAGCCCCGCGTAGCGGATCTCTTTGATCTGTTCGCGGGTGAACGTGACGGCGCGATAGGCCCCGTCCTCGGCGCGGTCGACCACGCTCGCCAGTCCCACGGTCATGTTCGCGACTCGTCCCGAGTGGCCGAACGTGGTCGGGTCGCGCTGCTCGATCGCGTGCACTGCGGCCTTCACGAACCCCTCGAACAGCCGCTCGATTTCTTCGTACAGCCGGCTGTTCTCGATCGCGACCGCCGCCTGTCCGGCGAGCGCGGTCACGAGCTCCACGGTGCGCCGCGAGTACGGCACTACCTGGTGCTCCACGTCCGCCGGCTTGGCGAGTACGGCTTCGGGGTCGCGCTTGCGGTTGATGAGCTGGAGGACGCCGATCACTTCTTCCTTGTGATCCTTCATGGGGAGGACGAGCATCGACTTCGTGCGGTAGCCGTGCCGCTCGTCGAACGAGCGGTTGATGCTGTATTCCACGTCCGGCGGCAGGAAGTAGGCATCGTCGATCACGAGCGGCTCGCCGGTCACCGCCGTGTAACCCGCGAGGCTCGAGCGGTCCACCGGGATCGTGAACTCGACGAACGGCGCGTCGGGCTTGGAGTACGTTTGCGTGATCCGGAAGCGCAGCCGCTTCTGGCCCTGGTCGCCCGTCTCGACGAGGTAGAGACTGCCCGCGTCCGAGGTGGTGATCCGGCGCGCCTGCGTGAGGATGAGCTCGAGCAGCGTTTTCAGGTCCCGCTCGGTGCCGAGGGCGACGCCGATCCGCGTCAACTCGCCGATCTCGCGGCTGCGGTTCGCGGCCTCGGATCGGGCGCGGGCGGTCTCCATGCGGGCGGCCGCTTCCCGATACCCCGCCCGCACCGCGACCAGCAGCTGCCGCGGCCCGACCGGCTGCCGCACGAAGCCGGAGAGCAGCTCGGACGGCATCTCCGCAGGCAGATCGGGCTCGCCGTCGCGGCCCAGCGCCACGATCGCGCCCCCGGCGTCCACGAACGCCCGCAGGACGTCGACCGGGAAGATCGAGCGGCTCTCCGAGTCGAGCACGAAGACCGTCGGGCGCTCGTCCACGAGGAGCTCCCGCGGCACGCGCGCCTCGCGCGCTTCGATCTGCGCGCTCTCGAGTGCGGGTCGAACGCCTGTGGGACTCCAGGCGGGCGTGTACAGCAGGAGATATCTCACGGCGAGGGGCTCGGCAGCCGGGTCGCCCCGGAGGTCACGTCACGAGTTCTTCACGCGCAGGAGGCCTTGCTGCGCCTCGGTGTACTCCGGGAAGACGGCCAGCGCCCGCTGGTACATCTCCGCGGCCTTGTCCTTCTGCCCGCGATCCTGGAACAGGAGCGCCTTCGAATAGAACGTCAGCGCCTCCGTCGGGATCTGACGGTTGGTCCGCTGGTCCGAGGCTTGTCGCGGAAGCGGCGGCAGGTTGGTGTCCTTCATCAGCCGAGCGGCCACCGTCCGAATGATGTCGAACAGGTGGTCCCGCTGCATGCGATCCGACTCCACTTTGACAATCTCGCTCGTCTCCACGTTCACCAGCCGCGCGTCCAGCCGGAAGTCACCGTAGAAATCGATGAACGTTCCCGCGATGACGTAGCGCGCGCCGACGAGCTTCCCGATCTTCGCCGCGGTTTCGGGCGTCACCTTGCCCGATGCACCGAGGCTCTGCTCGGCGAGCAGTTTCTCGATCTCCTCGCGCTCGACCACGCGGGCCGCCGGATTGGCGGCGAGCTCCGAAATGAGCATACCGGCGATGCCCTTCTGCAGCGCGTCGAAGTTCTCCTTGTCCTGCCCGTACGAGCCGCTGTTGTCGAACGGCAGCACGGCAATGCCCGGTCGGGTGTCCTGGCCGCGGCCCTGCGCGCCCAGGGGGCGTCCGATGGAGCCGAGCAACGCGAGTGAAGCCAATGCGAGGAGACGAGCACGCATAGAATCGGTCCCTCGATCAGAGAGTCAGTGTCATGCCTTCTTGCGCCGCCACGACCTCGGCGGGTAGGCCCTTCGCTCGTGCCTGGCGGCGGGCAGCCGCGACCAGGGCGTCGATGGCCTCGTCGCCGTGCTCGGGCTCATGATGGAACAGCACCAGGCGCTTCACGCCCGCATCCCCCGCCAACGCCACCGCTTCCTCGAACGTCGAGTGGCCCCAACCCCGGTGCTCTTCCAGCTCCTCGGGCGTGTACATCGCGTCGTGGATGAGCAGCTCCACGCCTCCCAGGAACGCTACGAAGTCCTTGCGCCACGACGCGGCGGTCTCGTAGTGCCCGCCCGGCCCGAGCTCGTTGTCGGTCACGTAGGCCATGCTCGGGCCCCCCGCGGCGGGGGTGAGCCGGTACCCGAGGGTGGTGCCGGGGTGGCGCAGGCGCATCGCCTGCACTCGGAATGTCCCCACCGTGAATTCGCCCGGCTCCACCTGCTGGACGGTGAGCTTCGCCGACAATGCGTCCAGCGGGACCGGAAACACGGCCGGGTCCATTTGCTGGCGCAGGATCGCCTCGAGCGACGTCGTCCCCTGGCGTGAGCCCCAGATGCGCACGGCGTTGCCGGGCGCGAAGAACGGCTTGAAGTGGGGCAGCCCCTGGATATGGTCCCAGTGCGCGTGCGACAGCAGAATCTCCGCCAATACCGCGCCGTTTTGGCGCTCTACAAGTTCGCGTCCCAGGGCCCGGATTCCGGTGCCGGCGTCGAGGATGACCAACTGGCCCCCTCCCTTGCCCCCGCCGCGGCCCTCCACGGCGACGCACGGCGTATTGCCGCCGTAGCGCGCGGTGTGGGCTCCGGGGGTGGGGATGGAGCCTCGCGTCCCCCAAAAGGTCACCGTGTAGGCCATCGGTCCCGGCAACGCCGTACCCTTTGGGCTAAGTTATGGAAAATTCGAGAGGTAGGACAAGCCGCCGCCTCACCGGACCCGCGTGACCCACCTCACGACCGTCCGGCGGACGCTTCCAGTGCGGAACGGTCGCGGATCAGGATCTCGCGGCGGCTGATCTCGATGTAGCCCTTGTCCACCAGCTCGCGCATGGTGCGGCTCACCGTCTCGCGCGACGACCCGATCATCTGGGCGATGGAGTGGTGCGTGAGGCGGCGGGTGATCTTGTCCGACCCCGCCTCGTCGGCGAGGTCGAGCAGCAGCTGCGCCACCCGGCCGTTCACGTCCAGCAGCACCAAGCTGCCGACCTTCTCATCCACGCGCCGCAGGCGACGGGACAGCTCCCGCAAGAGCCCCATGGCGATGCCCGGCGATTGCTGCAGGATAGCCTGGAAGTCCTCCCGCCGGATCACCAGCAGGTTCGAGTCTTCCATCGCGATCACATGTGCCGAACGCGGCTCCTCGTCGATGAGCGACATCTCACCGAAGAAGTCTCCCTCGCCCAGCACGGAAAGGATCACCTCCCGCCCGTCCTCGCCGATGAGCACAACCTTCACCTGTCCGGTCGCGACGACGTACAGGGCGTCCCCTGGGTCGTCTTCGAACAGGATCACCGAGTTGCGCGGGTAGCTCCGTTCGCGCGTGATTTCCGCCACGCGCTCGAGCTCGACGGGCGCTAACTGGCTGAACAGCGGGACCTTTTGGAGGATCGCCGTGACCGACACGATAGGCTTCCCCTAGGGCGTGGTAGGGTCGATGGGTCGCGCGCAAGCTTACGTCCAAGGGGCGCTGGTGTCAATTCGGCGCGTGCCTCGCTGCTTGCCGCCAACTTGCGACGCCAGTTATATTTCCACACTTCGTGCCGTTCGACTTTCAGTCATGGATCGAGTGCTGTGAAACCCGGGATTCACCCTGCCTATCGGCGGGCCACCGTGCAGTGCGCCTGCGGCAACAGCTTCGTGACGCGCTCCACCGTGCCCCTGATTCATGTCGAGGTTTGCGCCAAGTGCCACCCGTACTACACCGGTAAGCAGAAGCTCATGGATACGGCCGGGCGGGTGGAGCGTTTCCGCCAGAAATACGGGACCGAGAAGGCCTCAGGCTGACGTATGGAGGCCCGACTCCGCCAGGCGCTCGCGCGGGCGGAGGAGGTCGCCCGAGAGCTGGCCGACCCCGAGACCGCGCGGAATCCGGCCAAGCTCAAGCAGCTGGGTCGTGAGCACGCCCGGCTCGATCAGATCCGCCAGACGTACGAGCGCTTGGACCGCCTCATGGGGGAGCTCGCCCAGGCGCGCGAGGTGCTCCACGACCGGGATCCCGAGCTGTCGCAGCTGGCCCGGGCGGACGTTGAGCGGCTGCAGCCCGAGATCGACCGGCTGGAGCGGCGGCTGGCCGATCTGCTGACCCCCGCGGACCCCCTCGACGACCGCGATGCGATCGTGGAGATCCGCGCCGGCACCGGAGGGGACGAGGCGGCCCTGTTCGCGGCTGCCCTGTTTCGCATGTACACGCGGTTCTGCGAGCGGCGGGGCTGGAAGGTGGAGGTCGTCTCGCTCTCGGAAGGAAATCTCGGGGGCTTGAAGGAGGCCATCTTCGCCGCCCGGGGCCCCGGTGTCTACGGGACGCTGCGGTACGAGTCGGGCGTCCACCGGGTGCAGCGCGTTCCCGTCACCGAGGCGCAGGGGCGCATCCACACGTCCGCCGCGACCGTCGCGGTGCTTCCCGAGGCGGAGGAGGTCGACGTAAAGATCGAAGAGAAAGAGCTCCGGATCGACGTGTTCCGCTCGCAGGGTCCGGGCGGCCAGAGCGTCAACACGACCGACAGCGCCGTGCGCATCACCCACCTGCCCACGAACGTCGTGGTCCAGTGCCAGGACCAGAAGAGCCAACTCCAGAACAAGATCCGTGCGCTCGAGGTGCTGCGCTCGCGCCTGCTCGACAAGATGATCGCCGAGCAGGAAGCGGCGCGGGCCCGCGAGCGCCGGGCCCAGGTGGGCACAGGCGACCGCTCGGCCAAGATTCGCACTTACAACTTTCCGCAGAATCGTGTGACCGATCATCGCATCCACTACACCGTCCACAACCTCTCCGAAGTGCTGGACGGCAACCTCGATGATCTCATCAACGCCTTGCGGCTCGCGGGCGAGAAGGAGCGGCTCAGTGCCTGAGCGCACCGCGCACGGCTCCACCATTCGCGACGCACTCACGGACGCCGCCCAGCGTCTGGGGGCCGCCGGCCTGCCCAGGCCGCGCCGCGAAGCCATCATGCTGTGGGCCGCCGTCGCCGGTGGGGGAACCAAGCCGGGCGATGTGTGGCTGCAGCAGGATCAAGAGCCAGCGGCCGAGCTGGTGGAGCGGTTCAGTCGGGCGGTGGAGCAGCGTTCGAGCGGGGTCCCCTTCGCGTACGCCGCGGGCCGCACGGGCTTCCGCACCCTCGATTTGCGGCTCGACCCACGGGCGCTCATTCCGCGACCGGAAACCGAAGGACTCGTGGACCGCGTGCTCGCCTGGTCGCAGCGCGTGCAACCTGAAACCTGGAACGTGCAACGGGGTGGGCGGTGGGGGGTGGTGGCGGACGTTGGGACCGGGTGTGGCTGCATTGCGTTGGCGCTGGCTGTCGAAGGACGGTTCGAGCGGGTGATCGCGGTCGAACGCTCCGCCGAGGCCGCGGCGCTCGCGCGCGAGAACGTGGCGCTGGTGCGGCCGTCGGTCCCGGTCGAGATGCGTGAGGGGGACCTGCTCGCGCCGCTCGCGGGGCAGCGCTACCGCGCCATCGTATCCAATCCTCCATACCTTACGGAGGGGGAGTACGCGGCGCTCGACCCCGCGGTGCGGCTGTTCGAGCCGCGTGAAGCGCTGGTGAGCGGGGGAGACGGGCTCACGGCGACGCGGGCCCTGCTTGCGGGCGCCCGGGCGCTGCTCGAGCCGGGTGGGTTCCTGGCGCTGGAGATCGACGAGCGGCGCGCCGATGCGGTACGGACGCTCGCCCTGCGGGACCACTGGTCGCGGGTGGCGCTGTATGATGATCTGTTCGGCCGGCCGCGCTTCCTGCTGGCTGGTATCGACGAGGAGGGGGGCACGTGATCGACCAGAAGGCGAGCGAGCTGGGGCGGCTCTTGGGACAGAGCGAAGAGTACAAGACGCTGCTCCGGGCCAGTGAGCGGATGAAGGAAGACGCAACCTGCCGGCAGCTGCTCGCCGAGGTCGAGCGTATCGCCCAGGATATCGAGCGGGCGACACAGGAGGGGCGCGAGCCCGCTAAAGATCAGGTGGAGAAATACGACCGTGCGCTCCAGAGCGTCCAGGCGAATCCGGTGTATCAGCAGGTCGTGGCCGCGCAGGCTAATTTCGAGAAGCTCATGGCCAAGGTGAACGCGCGGATCTACGAGGGTATGAAGCAG
>DASQAM010000425.1:0-6449 GCA_035635735.1 Gemmatimonadales bacterium
GCGATGATCCAGGGGAGCTTAGGGGTCACAGCGCCTCGAGCGTCGCCAACACCTCGCCGCCGTAGAACAGGCGGATGTACTTCGACTGGATGGATGTGAGCCGCCGCACCGCCCACGCCAGGTGCACGAAATGGGGCTCGAACGGCGGCCGCAGCGGGTGCATCCCCGCCTCCTCGGGCAGCAGGTTGCCCTTCCGGGTGTTGCAACTCGAGCACGCCGTAAGGACGTTGTTCCAGCCGTTCGTTCCGCCCCGCGACAGGGGAACCAGGTGGTCCCGGGTGAGGCACTCCCGGTGGCGCAGCTCCTGCTGGCTCCGCCCGCAGAACTGGCAGCGGTAGTTGTCACGGGCGAAGAGGAAGGTGTTGGTCACCTGGCGGCGGAACCGGCGGGGCACATGGACGAACTTGACGAGCCGGATGACCGCTGGGCGGGGGATGGCCAGGCGCTCGCTCTGTACGACCGGTCCCTCGGCCTCCACGATCTCGGCCTTACGGTCGATCACGAGCCTCAGCGCCCGGCGCACGGGCACCATGGTGAGGGGCTCGAATGAGGCGTTGAGCGCGAGACAGCGCAAGGGACTCCCTCGGTGTAAAAGCGGCCGTCTCGCTCAGCGCTGAGACGGCCACGTATCCTACACAACCTGCTAAGGCGCGGCAAGACCTTGGGTTAAGTCCCTCCACCTTCGGCGAATGCAGGGCGCAACGCCTCCAGTTGCTCCACCACCGACCGCCGCGAGGCCCCCCCAGGGGTGGCGCGGCTCTCCACCGAGTCCTCCCACGTCCCTAGTTGGGACAGCGCCGCGGCCAGCGCGGGATGGATGCCGGCCGCCACCGGTCCTGGCACGCGATCGAGCGGGACACCGGAGCGCTCCGCTTCACGCACCAACCGACCCACCAGGCCGTGGCTCTCGCGGAACGGCACGCCGGCTTCCACCAGGAGGTCCGCGAGGTCCGTAGCGCGCAGCGAGGCGTCGAGCGCGGCCCGCATCCGCTCGGGGTCGACGCTCAGCGCGGCGACGGCTCCGGTCGCGGCGGGCAGTACCAGTGCCAGGGTGTCGAATCCGTCGAACAGCAGCGCCTTGTCCTCCTGAAGGTCCTTGCTGTACCCCGCCGGGAGCCCTTTCAGGGTCGTGAGCAACGCCACGAGGTCGCCCAGCAGCCGGCCCGACTTCGCCCGTGCGAGCTCGAAGATGTCGGGATTGCGCTTCTGCGGCAGCAGGCTCGAGCCGGTGCTGAAGTCGTCCGACAGCCGCACGAAGCCGAACTCTGCGCTCGTATACAACACGATCTCGGCTGCGAGGCGCGAGAGGTGGGTGCCCACGAGGGTCAGGGCAAACAAGACTTCGGCGACGAAGTCGCGGTCGCCGGTCGCGTCCAGGGCGTTCGCGGAGACCGAGCGAAAACCGAGTGCTTCCTTCAGGAGCACCCGGTCCACGGCAAACCCGGACCCGGCGAGGGCCCCGGATCCGAGCGGCAGCTCCGCCACCCGGCGGCGGGCGTCTGCCAAGCGTTGGCGGTCGCGCACCAGCGGCCACGCGTGCGCCAGCAGCACGTATGCCCAGCGCACCGGTTGGGCGCGCTGGCCGTGTGTGTAGCCGGGCAAGAGGATATCCACGCCGTCCTCCGCGCGCGCGACCAGTGCGCGCCCGAGCGCGGCGAGGTCCGAGTCGAACTGGTCGATCGCCCCGAGGGTCCAGAGCCGCAGGTCGGTGGCCACCTGGTCGTTGCGCGACCGGCCCGTGTGCAGCTTGCCGGCGACGGTACCGACCTCCGCATACAGCAGTCGCTCAACGAGGGTGTGCACGTCCTCGTCCGGGGCACCCACGGCGGCACCATCGGCGAGCCGCTCCGCTACGCGGTCGAGGCCCTCGAGCAGCTGGGTCTCTTCGCTGGGGGTGAGCACTCCGACCCTGCCGAGTGCGTGGACCCAGGCTTTGCTCGCGGCGACGTCCTGGGGCCAGAGCCGGTGGTCCACCGGCAGGCTGCGATTCAACGCGTCGAGCGCTTCACTGGGGCCGAGGCTGAACCGGCCGCCCCACATCTGGTGCGCCGGGGGAGGCGCAGGGGTCGGGGCGGGGGCCGGGGCCGGTTCGGTAGGCTGGCGCGGCATCAGTCCGCCGCCGCGCCGACTTCCTGCTGGCGGCGCGCCGCCTCGAGGCCGGACCCGATCCGGATCGAGAGGCCGTAGAGATGGATGAACCCTTCGGCATCCTTCTGATCGTAGACGTTGTCCTTGCCGAAGGTGGCGTACGAGGGTTGGTACAGCGCGTACGGGCTTTCCCGTCCCGCGACCGTGAGGCCGCCCTTGAAGAGCTTCAACCGCACCGCCCCGGTCACTCGCTTCTGCGTGCTCGCGACCGCGGCATCGAGCGCATCCCGCTCCGGCGTCCACCAGCGACCGTCGTACACCAGGTCGGCGTAGCGGAGCGCGAGCTCGTCCTTGAGGCGGAGCGTGCGCCGGTCGAGCACCAGCTGTTCCAGCTCGCGGTGCGCCGCATGCAGCAGCGTCCCGCCCGGCGTCTCGTAGACGCCGCGGGATTTCATCCCGACCAACCGGTCCTCCACGACATCCGCCCGGCCGACGCCGTGCTCACCCGCCGTGGCGTTCAACGACTCGAGCAGCTCCACTGGACCCATGGGGACGTGGTTCACACTGACGGGCGTCCCCTCCTCGAAGCCGATCTCGACCACCACGGGAAGGTCGGGGGCTTCGAGCGGATCCTTCGTCATGACGAAGATGTGCTCCGGCGGTTCGCGCGCGGGATCTTCGAGGATGCCACCTTCGTGGGAGCAATGCCAGAGGTTGCGGTCGGTGGAGTAGGGCTTCTCGACGGTGGCCTGGACCGGGACGCCCTTGGCTTTCACGTAGGCGATGAGATCCTCGCGGCCCTTGAACTGCCACTCGCGCCACGGTGCGATCACCTGCAGCTCGGGCGCGAGGGCGGCGTAGGTCAGCTCGAAGCGGACCTGGTCGTTCCCCTTGCCTGTGCACCCGTGGGCCAGCGCCTGCGCGTCGACGTGCTGCGCCAGCGCGACATGGTGGGCCGCCATGACCGGTCGGGCCATCGCCGTGCCGAGCAGATAGGTGCGCGCGTACACGGCGCCGGCGCGGAGCGTGGGAAACACGAAGTCGCGCACGAACTCTTCGCGCAGGTCCTGAACGACGCAGTCGACCGCGCCGGACCGCTTGGCCTTCTCGACCAGGCCGGTGAGCTCATCCGGCCCCTGCCCCACGTCGGCCGCGAAGCACAAGACCCGGGCGCCGTATTTCTCGCGCAGCCAGGGAACGATCGCCGACGTGTCGAGTCCACCCGAATATGCCAATACCACCAACGGCCCCATGGCGCGCTCCCTGTCGATTTATGCAGGAGGATGCATAAACATACAACAGCAGGGTGGCCTGTCAACGCCCGCCCGGCGTCTAGCGGACTCCCGCCGTTTGGCCGATTCTTCAGGGCCTCCATGAACCGACGAGATCTGGTCCGCTCCCTCGCCGCCGCCATCGCGATCCCGGCGATCTCGGGGCTCGAGCCCGACACCTTGTTCGTAGTCGGTCGCCGTGCGCACCGCCGCGCGCGTGTCGGCGGCCTGCAGGTGCTGGATCCGCACCAGAGCGAGACGGTGGCGACGATCGCGGAAATGATCATCCCCGCGACGGACACGCCCGGCGCGCGCGCCGCCCAAGTCCACCGGTTCATCGATTTGCTGCTCGCGGACTGGGCTCCGGACGACGACCGGAAGCAATTTCTCGAAGGCCTGGCCGACGTGGACGCGCGGGCCCGCGCCGCGTCCGCCGCAGATTTCCTCGGCGCCACCGAGGCGCAGCGCAGCACGATCCTGACCGCGCTCGACGGCGAGGCACAGGAGCGTCGGAAGGCGAAGGGCGACGCGCCGCCGGCCTTTTTCGACCGGATGAAATTCCTAACGGTTTATGGCTACTGTACGTCGGAGGTCGGGGCCACCGCCGAGCTCCACTACGAGGTGATCCCCGGCTCGTACAGCGGGTGCACCGAGCTGGGTCGCTGGCGCGCGTCCCCGGGGGACTTCTGATGGCCGCCCCCAGCTTCGACGCCATCGTCGTAGGGTCCGGCATCACGGGCGGGTGGGCGGCCAAGGAGTTGTGCGAGCGGGGGCTCAAGACGCTCGTGCTCGAGGCCGGCCGGCCGATCGATCCGGCGCGCGATTACGTCGAGCACGTGCCGCCGTGGCAGATGCAGTTCCGCGGCTTCGGCGACCGCAAGGCGCTCGAGCGGGACCAGTTCATCCAGCGGCACTGCTACGCCTGCAACGAGTACAGCGGCAAGTTCTTCGTGAACGACCGCGAGAACCCCTACACGTTCGATTCCGACAAACCGTTTCACTGGATTCGGGGCCGCCAGGTGGGCGGCAAGTCCATCATGTGGGGCCGGCAGGTGTACCGCTGGAGCGACCTCGACTTCGAAGCGAACGCACGGGACGGCTTCGGCGTGGACTGGCCGATCCGCTACGCCGACATCGCGCCGTGGTACGACTACGTGGAAGAGTTCGTCGGCATCTCGGGCGAAGCGCTCGGCCTGCCCCAGCTCCCGGACGGCAAGTTCCTCCCGCCGATGTCGCTGAACTGCGCCGAGCAGGTGGTCCGGGACGGCGTCGCCAAGCAGTTCGCGTCCGAGCGGATCGTCACGATCGGCCGGGTGGCGATCCTCACCGCACCGCACCGTGGCCGCGCGGCGTGCCATTACTGTGGACCCTGCGAGCGCGGCTGCATCACACATTCGTACTTCAACAGCATCGGCGTCACCCTTCCGGCGGCCCGCGCCACGGGGCGCCTCACGCTGCGGCCGTACAGCGTCGTGCACAGTCTGATCTACGACGAGCAGCGCGGCCGCGCCGCGGGCGTGCGCGTCATCGACGGGCAGACGCGCGAGGCGCTCGAGTTCCGCGCGCGCGTCGTCTTCCTGTGCGCTTCGACGCTCGAGTCCACGCGCATCCTCCTGAACTCGAAGACCCCCCGCTTCCCGACCGGGCTCGGAAACGCGAGCGGCGAGCTGGGCAAGAACCTGATGGACCACACCATGGGCGGCGGCGCGCGGGGCATGATCCCCGGCATGGAAGACCGCACGACCCACGGGAATCGCCCCAACGGGATCTACGTCCCCCGGTTCCGCAATGTGAAGACGCCGCATCCCGAGTTCCTGCGAGGGTACGGGTTCCAGGGGGGCGGCGGACGCGCCGGCTGGGGTCGAGCGGCGGAGCAGCCGGGCTTCGGCGTGGAGCTCAAGCGCGCCCTGCACACGGAGGGTCCGTGGGGCTTTTCGTTCTACGGGTTCGGCGAGTGCCTCCCAAGGCCCACCAACTACGTCGAGCTCGACCCCGTCACCGTCGACGCGTGGGGGGTTCCCGCGCTGCGCGTCCACTGCGTCTGGAGCGACAACGAGCGCAAGCTGCTCAAGGACATGTCGGTCACGGCGGCGGAGATGCTCGAGGCGGCGGGGGCCAAGGACGTCACGTCGTTCGTGGACGACAATCCCCCCGGCCTCACGATCCACGAGATGGGGACGGCCCGGATGGGGCGCGACCCGAACACGTCCGTGCTGAACGCCCACAACCAGTGCCACGACGTGAAGAACCTGTTCGTGACGGACGGCGCCTGCATGGCCTCATCGGCGAACCAGAACCCGTCCATCACCTACATGGCCCTGACCGCCCGCGCGGCGGCGTATGCAGTAGAGGCGATGAAGCGGAATGAGCTCTAGGGACTAGGGAGGAAAACCAAGGATGACTAGCCGACGCGACTTCGTTACGGTGCTGGGAGCCGCCGCCCTGGGGCCGATGTTGCAGCCCCTAGCCTCGAGCCCCTATCCCCGAGCCCGCCTCCGGAAGCTCGACCGTATCGGGCTACAGCTGTATACGGTGCGTCACCAGATGGAAAAAGATTTCGACGGGACCATCGCGCGCGTCGCCGCGACCGGGTACCGGGAAGTCGAGTTCGCGGGCTACTTCGGCCGAAACCCGCGCGACGTGCGCGCCCTGCTGGACCACCACGGGCTCGCGGCACCCTCGTCGCACGTCTCGCTCGCCCCAGCCGAGTGGCGTGCGGCGCTCGACGCCGCGCCGGTGGTCGGCCATCGCTTCCTCGTGATCGCCTGGATTCCGCCGGAGCAGCGGCGCACGCTCGACGACTACAAGCGCGCGGCGGAGCGCCTCAACCGCGCCGCCACCGAAGCCAAGGCCGCAGGGCTCCAGTTCGCTTACCACAACCACGACTTCGAATTCCAGCCGCTCGATGGAAAGCTGCCGTACGACGTGCTGCTCGGCGAGACCGATCCTAAGCTGGTCCAGCTGGAGGTGGACCTGTACTGGATCACGAAAGGCGGACAGGATCCGCTGGCGTACTTCGCGCGCTGGCCCGGACGGTTCCCGATGGTGCACGTCAAGGACTCGGCCGGCCCACCGGACCACCGCATGGTG
>DASQAM010000426.1:0-3727 GCA_035635735.1 Gemmatimonadales bacterium
GCGCCGGGTGGTGGCCGCCCCACCCGCCGCGCGCCCCCGGCCGCCGCTGGTGAGCCGCCACGTAGAACTCGCGGCGCTCACGGCCGCGTGGCAGCGGGCGCGCAGCGGGCGTGGCCAGGTGGTGATCGTCGAGGGCGAGCCCGGGGAGGGGAAGACCCGGCTCATCGAGGAGCTGGTGGCGCACGCGCGGCTGGACGACGCGAGCGTGGCTACGGCTCGCGCCGTGCCCGCCGATCAGAAAACGGACTGGAGCGCGCTGTCGGGGCTGCTGGCTGGAGGGCTGGGCGATGCCCCGGGGCTTGCAGGAGCACCGCCGGGAGCCCTGGCCGCACTCGCGGTGCTTGATGATGACCTGCGCACGAGGTTCCGCACCGCGGCCCCCGCCGCCCCGGCGGCCCCGATTGGGGAGGCGCTCGGAGCTGCCGTGGGCGCTATCGCGGCGGAGCAGCCCCTCCTCATCGCGCTCGATGACGTCCAGTGGTCGGACGCGGCCACACTTGCGGCGCTCCCCGCGTTGGCCCGCGACACGGCGGCGCGAGCGGTGCTCCTGCTCCTCGGTCTTTCCCGTGGTTCACCCGACAGCGAGCGGCTGGATGAGCTGCGTGCGCGGCTGGGCCGCGATCTCGAGGGCGGGGTGGTCCGCCTGGGACGGTTCGACGCTGCGGCTCTGCGGGGGCTCGTGCGCTGGGCGCTTCCCCGATACGACGCGGACGACGTGGAGCGCCTCACCCGCCGAGTGGAGCGCGACACGGGCGGACTCCCCCTCCTCGCGGTCGCCATGCTCGAGGCCGTCGTGGCCGGGTTCACGCCGGCAGCCGACGCGCCGGCGTGGCCGTCACGCCAGCGGACGCTCGTCGACTCGCTCCCGGGTGATCTCCCGCCCGCGGTGATCGGCGGGATCTGCCTGCGGTTCCGCGCTCTCCCGGCTGCCGCCCAGCACGTGTTGGGCGCGGCTGCAGCGCTCGACCAGCGGCTGAGCGCGGACCGGTTGGCGCGCGCCACGGGCCTCGATCGGCCGATCGTCGAGGGAGTGCTCGACCTGCTCGAGTGGAATCGCTGGCTCGTAGCGGACGCCCGGGGCTATGTGTTTCGAGCCCCGATCGAGCGGGCGGTCCTGCTGCAAGAGATGGTCACGCCCGGACAAGCTCGCCGCTATCGGGAGAATATCACGACTTGATAATGGCTTGAGGCAGCTGACCCAACGTGTACCCCGACACTCTACGTCGGGAGTATACGCGATGGTCTTCGCGCCTCATCCTCAGCACCGCCGGGTCGTCTTCCTTCTGATAGACGGCGCGCGACACGACGTCCTGCGCGCTCTCCTCACGCGAGGGGAGCTTCCCAATCTTGCCCGGTGGGTGATCGAGCCGGGTGGAATGGCCGTGGGGACGACGGTGTTCCCCTCCACGACCGGCGTGGCGTACATCCCGTTTCTCTTCGGCCGGTACCCGGGAACTGCCAACGTCCCAGGCGTCCGCTGGCTCGACCGAGGCGCTGCCGGGGGCGGCCTGCGTGCCCAGTGGCGCGCCGCGCGGAGCTACTGCGGCGTTCAGGCGAGCTGGATCAATCGCGACATCGCTTGCGGTCCGTCGATCTTCGAGCTGGTGCCGCAGAGTCTCGCGATCTGCACTCCGATCATCCGCGGGTTGCGTCGGGGAGCGCACCTCATGCCGGTGAGGCGGGCGCTTCTTGGTATCGCGGCCCACTACTTCGGAACTTATGACGCGCTCGATCGCGCCGTGGCCGATGCCTGGGTGGCGGCGGCGGGGGAGCCGTGGCGATTCCTGTTCGTGGTCTTTCCCGGTCCTGACGGACTCTCCCACCTGCTCGATCCCTCCCATCCGCGGGTGCTCGAGGCCTACCGTCGGATCGACCGAGCGCTCGGGCGGTTCGTCGCCCGGGCGCGCGCGGGCGGTGAACTCCCCACGCTGTTCGTGGCCGCCGATCACGGCGCGAGCGTCGTCCGTGAACACTGCGACGTCGCCCTCGCCCTCGAGGCGTGGGGCGTGCCCACGCTCCGACATCCGTGGCACATATGGCGCCGGGGCGCGCAGGCAGCGGTCATGGTCTCGGGCAACGGTTGCGCCCACGTCTACTTCCGCCCGCGGTGCGGACGCGCGATGCCGCGCAGCGGCGCGGCGGTGCCGTCCGATCTCGTCGAGCAGCTTCTGGCGCTGCCGGCCGTGCAACTCGCTGCTTGGCGGGACGGGCACGGTGGCGTCATGGTCGCGAGCGGATGGCAGCGGGCGTGCGTCAGCGTGGACGCCGAGGGCGTCCACTACGAGCCGCTGCTGGGCGATCCGCTCGGCCTGGGTGCTGCGCGGATTTCCCTGGACGATCGGGAGCTGCTGGCACGCTCGCGACACACCTCGTTCCCGGACGCTCCGCGGCAGCTGGTGCAGCTCTTCAACGCTGCCCGCACCGGTGACGTCGTGCTGGCCGCCGCTCGCGGCAGCGACTTCCGCGACGCGTGGGAGCTTCCCGAACACCGGGCAGGTCACGGCAGTCTGATCGCGGACCACATGGAGGTCCCGGTCGCAGCGAGCGTGCCGCTCCCCGACGCACCGATCCGCACGGTGGACCTGATGCCCACGATGCTCGAGACGCTCGGTCTCCCGATCCCGGCAGGCCTCGACGGCGTTCCCTTCTCGCGGCTCGTGCCGTCGGGCGTCGCTGTATGACGGGCGTCGTGTCGTCGCTACTCGTCCGCCGGGGCACGCCGGAGTGGGACGCCGTGCTGCGCGCCACCGGGATCCTGGCGCTGGCCGCTATCTATCCCGCGCTCCGCTGGCCCGACGTGGCCGTGCTCGCAGGTTTTCTCTGCCTCACTCTGTTTGTGAGCGGGCCGATCTCCATGGTGCTGCCCGCGGCGTTCGAGCCGATGTTGATGGTGGCCGGACGACTCTACGACCCCCTTCTCATCACGCTGCTCGGCGTCGCCGGAAACCTGTACATGGACTACGTGAACTACCACGTGTATGGCGCCGTGATGCGGCATCCGCGCCTCGAGGCGGCGCGGAGCTCTTGGGTAGTCCGGAAGACACTTGCACTATTCCAGCGGAGTCCGTTCTTCGCCGTCTGGTTGTGCGCCTGGAGCCCGATTCCGTATTGGATCGTGTCGGTGCTCGCCCCGATGTCGCGGTATTCGATGGGGAAATACCTGTTCGCGACCTTCCTCGGGCGCGCGCCCCGCGTCTGGTTCTTCGCAACCCTCGGTCTTGTCATTCCCGTCTCCACGCAAGTTCTCAGCACGTGCGCGATCGCGGCGGTCGTCACCGGCGTCGTCGTGGCGTTGCACAAGGGACCTCGCGCCCTTGCGGCATGCCGTCTCTAATCGGAGTGGACCATGTGGCTCCTCGCCCTGTCTTTGGTCGCCGACACTGTTCATACCTTCTCCCTGGCGCTTTCACCTGCCGAGTCGGTGGCAGTCACCGTGACCGGAACGGGAGATCCGGTGGTCCTGGTGCCAGGCCTGTTCGGCTCGGCGTTCGGATACCGCGCCGTGATCCCGCTCCTCACCGACGCCGGTTACCGGGCCATCGTCGTGGAACCGCTCGGCATCGGCAGCTCGGCGCGCCCTGAGCATGCGGACTACTCCCTCACCGCCCAGGCCGACCGGATAGCCGCCGCGCTCGATCGGCTCAGCGTGCGGCATGCGATCGTCGTGGCGCACTCCCTGGGGGCATCGATGGCGTTTCGCCTCGCCTATCGGCGACCCGACCTCGTC
>DASQAM010000427.1:0-2953 GCA_035635735.1 Gemmatimonadales bacterium
CGCGGTGGCTCGAGCAATACCTCGCCGCCAGTGAGCGCACCGTGCTGCTCGTGAGCCATGACCGCGCGTTTCTGTCCGCCACCGTGGATCACGTGCTGCACTTCGAAGGCGGCACCGCCACGCCGTACTCGGCCGGCTACAGCGACTTTGTCGCCCAGCGCGCCGAGCGCCGGCTGGCGCAGCAGCGTGCGTTCGAGCAGCAGCAACGCACTATCGCGCACGAGCAGGACTACATCGCGCGCAACATCGCTGGACAGAACAGCAAACAGGCCAAGGGCAGGCGCAAGCGTCTCGAGCGGCTGCCGCGGCTCAGCCCGGTCGTCGGACCCGACGGCGCGATGGCGCTGCGGTTCGAAGTGACCGAACGGGGCGGCGATCAGGTGGTGACTGCCAAGAACGTGAGCGTGGCGGTCGGCACGCGTACCCTGGTGGAGCGATTCAGCGGCACCCTGGAGCGAACCGGCGTGGTGGGGATCATCGGACGCAACGGAGCGGGGAAGTCCACGCTGCTGCGCGCGCTCCTGGGCGAGCATCCGTTCCACGGCGGCGAGCTCCGGCTCGGAGCGTCCATCACCACCGGGTACTACCGGCAGGATCTTTCCCAGGTGCCGCTCGATGGCACGCTCTACGAGGTGATCGCCACGCTGCGCCCGAAATGGGAGCGCGGTCAGATCCAGGGGCACCTGGGCCGCTTCGGGTTTTCGGGCCAGGAGGTGCTGCGCCGCGCCGACTCGCTATCCGGCGGCGAGCGCGCGCGCGTCGCGCTGGCAATGCTGATGCTGTCGGGCGCCAATCTGCTCATCCTGGACGAGCCGACGAACCATCTGGACGTCGAATCCATCGAGGCGCTCGAGGACGCGATCGATGGATACGACGGCACGGTGATCCTCGTGAGCCACGACCGGGCGCTGTTGCGCGCGCTGACGACGCGGACTTGGATCCTGCACGGGCGGCACATGACCGAGTTCGCCGGCGGATACGCGGAGTGGGAGGAAGTGAGCACGGAGCGGGCCCACGCCGCCGCGGTCAGCGCCGCCGAGGAGCAAGCCCTGCGGCAGGTGCACGAACGCCAGCGGGTGGCCCCATCCCCGAAAAGCGATCCGCACAAAGACCTGCGACGCGCGCAACGCGAGCTCGGGGAGGCGGAGGCCGCGGTCGCGGCGCTGGAATCCGAGATCGCGCGCGTGGTGGCGGCGCTCGAGGACCCGACGCTCTACACGCGTCCCGATGGCGCCGCGACGGCCCGCACGCTCGGCGCGCGGCTCGAGATCCTCAAGCGCGACCTCGACGCGGGGCTCGAGCGGTGGACGCAGGCCACGGAGCAGGTCGAGATGCGAGCGGTGGCGAAAGAGTAATCGGTCCATATCTTGCCTTCATGGCCGTCGTGATTGACCTCGAGCGACTCACCATCAACACGATCCGCACGCTCGCGATGGACGCGGTGCAAGCGGCGAAGTCGGGGCACCCCGGGACGCCGATGGCGATGGCTCCGGTCGTCTACTGCCTGTGGCAGGAGTTTCTGCGCTTCGATCCCGACGATCCCATCTGGCCCAACCGGGATCGGTTCGTGCTTTCGATGGGCCACGCCTCGATGCTGCTCTATTCGATGCTCGCGCTCGCGGGAGTGAAGGCAGTGAACGCAAAGTACGAGCAGCTGGGCCAGCCCGCCCTGACGCTCGACGACATCAAGCGCTTCCGTCAGCTCGACAGTAAGGCGCCCGGCCACCCCGAATACCGCTGGACCTCGGGCGTGGAGGCGACGACCGGCCCGCTCGGACAGGGGGTGGCGACCAGTGTCGGCATGGCGATCGCCGGCCGTTGGATGGCCCGGCAGTTCAACCGTCCGGGTTTCGACCTGTTCGAGTACGACGTGTACGCGTTGTGCGGCGATGGCTGCATGATGGAGGGCATCTCGGGGGAGGCGGCGTCGCTCGCCGGTCACCTGCAGCTGTCCAACCTCTGTTGGATCTACGACAACAACAAGATCACCATCGAGGGTCACACCGACTGGGCGTTTTCCGAGGACGTGGCGACGCGCTTCATCGCGTACCGCTGGAATGTGACCAGGGTCGGTGACGCCAACGATCTCGACATGCTGCGGCGCGCGTTCCGCACCTTCCACGCGACCACCGATCGGCCCACGCTGATCATCGTGGACAGCCACATCGCCTATGGTGCGCCCAACAAACAGGACACGAGCGCGGCCCACGGCGAACCGCTCGGCGAGGAAGAAATCCGGCTCACCAAGCGCACCTACGATTGGCCCGAGGATGCCAAGTTTCTGGTGCCCGACGGGGTCCGCGAGCATATCGCGAGCGGTGTCGGAAAGCGCGGACGGGCGCTGCGCGATGCGTGGTTCGCTGCGTTGGAGGAGTACCGCCGGGCCTATCCGGAGCTCGCCGACCAGGTGTATCGCATGCAACACCGCCAGCTTCCCGAGGGCTGGGATCGCGACCTCCCGAGCTTCCCCGCGGATGCCAGAGGGCTCGCGGGCCGGGACGCGTCCGCTCAGGTGCTGAACGCCCTGGCCAAGAACGTTCCCTGGCTGATCGGTGGATCGGCGGACCTGGCCCCCTCGACCAAGACACGGCTGACGCTCCCCGACGCAGGGGATCTTACCGCCGAGACCCCCGGAGGACGGAATCTACATTTCGGCATCCGCGAGCACGCGATGGGCGCGGTGCTGAACGGATTATCCCTGTCCAAGGTCCGGCCGTTCGGCTCCGGATTCCTGATTTTCAGCGATTACGGGCGACCGGCGTTGCGGCTCGCGGCATTGATGGAGATCCCGGTGATCTACGTCTTCACGCACGACTCGATCGGCGTCGGTGAGGACGGGCCGACCCACCAGCCGGTGGAGCAGCTCGCCTCGCTGCGCGCGATCCCGGGTCTCATCACCTTGCGCCCGGCCGACGCGAACGAGGTGCGCGAGGCCTGGCGCGTGATCCTCCAG
>DASQAM010000428.1:0-1874 GCA_035635735.1 Gemmatimonadales bacterium
CCCGGGGTTTCGCCCGCCGTAGAGCTACGGAGCAAAGGCACACGTGGATATCGCTGAACTGAAGAGAAAATCCGTCGCGGAACTGCACGCGATGGCCGAGACCCTGAACATCACCAACTACTCAGGGCTCCGCAAGCAGGATCTGATCTTCCGCATCGAGCAGTCGCTGCTCGACTCCGACACCGTGCTGCGGGGCGAGGGCGTCCTCGAGATCCTGCCCGAAGGTTACGGCTTCCTGCGCAGTCCCGACTGGAATTACCTGTACGGGCCCGACGACATCTACGTCTCCCCGAGCCAGATCAAGCGCTTCGATCTGCGCACCGGGGATACGATCATGGGTCAGGTGCGGCCGCCCAAGGAAGGGGAGCGCTACCTCGCCCTGCTGAAGGTCGAAGTGGTGAACGGCGACGAGCCGGAGAAGGCGAAGCACCGTGTCGCGTTCGACAACCTGCGGCCCCGCTACCCCGAGCGGCGCATCAAGCTCGAGCGCAAAGACGGCGACCTCTCGATGCGGGTGATGGACATCCTCAGTCCCATCGGCATGGGTCAGCGCGGCCTCATCGTCTCGCCGCCCAAGGCGGGCAAGACCATCCTCCTCCAGAAGCTCGCCAACTCCGTCATCGAGAACCACCCTGAAGTCTACCTCATCGTGCTGCTCATCGACGAGCGGCCCGAGGAGGTGACGGACATGGAGGAGAACGTCAAGGGCCCGAGCGTGGAAGTGATCTCTTCCACGTTCGACGAGCCGGCGGACCGCCACGTCCAGGTGGCCGACATGGTGATCGAAAAGGCCAAGCGCCTGGTGGAGCACGGCAAAGACGTGGTCATCCTGCTCGACTCGATCACTCGCCTGGGCCGCGCCCACAACGTGGTGGTGCCGCACTCGGGCAAGATCCTGTCGGGCGGCGTGGACGCGAACGCCCTGCAGAAGCCCAAGCGCTTCTTCGGGGCGGCGCGCAACATCGAGGGGGGCGGCTCCCTCACGATTCTCGCGACCGCGCTGATCGACACCGGCTCCCGCATGGACGAGGTGATCTTCGAGGAGTTCAAGGGCACGGGCAACATGGAAGTGATCCTCGACCGTCGTATCGCCGAGCGTCGCACCTTCCCCGCGATCGACGTGCAGCGTTCCGGCACCCGCAAGGAAGAGATCCTGCTCTCCAAGGAAGAGCTCAACAAGGTGTACCTGCTCCGTAACTTCCTGGCCGACATGCCGCCGGTCGAGGCGATCGAATTCCTGCTCGAGCGGCTCAAGCGCACCAAGACCAACAACGAGTTCTTCGCGACGATGGCGCAGGGGTGACGGGCGGCCGAGGCGAAGGTCGGTTGCTCGGCGTCGACTGGGGCGAGCGTCGTATCGGCCTCGCCCTGTCCGATGAGACGCGCACCCTCGCGCAGCCCCTCACCACCCTCACCCGCCGCACCGGCAAGCGCTTCCCGATGCGCGAGTTTCTCACCCTGCTCGAGCAGCACACGGTGACCGGCGTCGTGGTCGGCCTGCCGCTCGACCAGGAGGGGGCCGAAGCGGAAGCGGCCAGCGCCGCGCGGGCGCTCGCCGCGGACATCGCGCGCCGCTCGGGACAGCCGGTCGAGCTGTGGGACGAGCGGCTCACCACGGCGCGCGCGCTCGGGGCCGTGCGCGCGATGGGCGGGTCGACCAGGGGCCGCAAGGACGACGTAGACGCGCTCGCGGCGACGGTGCTGCTGCAGCATTACCTGGACGCAAAGCGGGGATCGGCGACGTGATCCAATGCGGAATGCGGAGTGCGGAATGCGGAATAGATCGGGCGATCGTCGTGGAGTCAGTCCGACAAGGGCGATCGAACCGTCCCCGGCGACTCCGCATTCCGCATTCCGCATTCCGCATTCTGCTC
>DASQAM010000429.1:0-6705 GCA_035635735.1 Gemmatimonadales bacterium
GCTCCCCGACGAGCTGATTCATCATTTCAACCTCATCGACCCGGACCACCGCGAGCTGTTTCTGCCGATCTCGCGCCGCTTGCTCGCGGCCGGTCACGAAACCGGTACGATCCGTCTGCCGCGTCTTCTCTTCGGCCTGCCGCTGAAGCGCGGGGAACATGTCGTCGCGAGCGGTATGGTCGAGAACCTCACTGCGACCAGCTTCCGCCAGGCCCGGGTACGGCTGGTGATGAGCTTCACGCCCGCGAAGCGACCCTGGCCGTTGTTCTCCGCCTCGCCGTGGCAGATGGACGTGGCGTTCCCGGTGGGCGACAAGTCGTTCGCGCTGCCTCCGGGACGCTCGTCGCGTGCTTATGAGGGCAGCCCCGTTGTGCCCGGCAAGATCGTCGGTCTCGGTGGGCACATGCACGACTATGGGCGCGTGATCGAGTTCGCGGACGTCACGACCGGCGAGGTGATCTACCGTGCCGCGCCCGTGGCGGACTCGAGCGGACACATCGCGTCGATCCCGATCGCCATGCTGTTTGGCTGGACCCGCCTGGGCGTGCACATCGTCCCGGAGCACCGCTATCGCATCGCCGTGTCCTACGACAACCCAACCGGGGCACCGATCCCGGACGGGGGCATGGGCGTGGTGGGCGGGTTGTTCGTGCCCGACCGCGGCGTGACGTGGCCCGCGGCAGAGCCGGGCGACTCGCTCTATCAGAAGGATTATCGGCACTACATGCGGCTCGAGGGGGGGAGCGGCCACCACATGATGGAGATGGCGGGCACGCCCATGTCCATGCCCATGAAGATGGGCGCGCACGAGCATCCGTCGCACGCCCGTCACTAAGCCGCCGGCCGACGTCGTCCTCTTCGACTTCGGCGGCACCCTCGACGCCGACGGTGTGCACTGGAGTCCCCGCTTTCACGCCGCGTATCGCGCGGTCGGCGGCGGGCTTGACTTCGACGCCTTCGACTCCTTCTTCAGGGCCTCGGACGAAGCGCTCGCGCGCCTGCCGGGTATTCGGACGCTCGGGTTCCGTGCCGCGATCGACGCGCAGGCTCGGCTGGTCGTCGGGTTCCTGCCCGACCGCGTGGACGCCGGCGCACTCGCGCAGCGGCTGCACGCCGAAGCTCTGGAGATCGTGGCACGCAACCGTCCGATTCTGGAGCGGCTCGCCCGACGCTACCGCCTCGGGGTGGTGTCCAATTTCACCGGCAACCTGCGACCTTGTTTGGAGGAGCTCGGTCTGGCGAGATTCTTCGCCGTGCTGAGCGACTCCGCGGTGGTCGGGTGGAGCAAGCCCGACCCCCGCATCTTCGCGCACACCCTGGCCACGCTCCAAGCACCGCCGGGGCACGCGTGGATGGTGGGCGACAACTTCGAGGCGGACATCCGGGGAGCCGCGGGTCTGGGCCTGCGGACGTGCTGGCTCGCCCCGTCCGATCGGACGGTGCCCCCGGGGAGTGAGCTCGTGCCCACTGCGCGGATCAGTCGGCTTCCCGACGTCGAACGGGTGCTCGAGTAGCGTGCACGGATTGATCCTCGCCGGCGGAGAAGGCTCGCGGCTCGCCGCAGGTGGGATCCACGTGCCCAAACCGCTGGTGGAGGTGGCCGGGCGGCCGCAGATCGTGGGACTGCTGGAGACGTTCGCCGCACTGGGGTGTCGCAGCCTCACGTGCGCAGTTCGTGCGGACTTCCCAGCGGTCATGCGCTTGCTTGACGGCAGGCGGTTCGGGCCCCCCCTTTCGGTGGTGGAGTGCCGTACGCCATCTTCGCTGCATACCCTGGTCGAGGGACTGCGGGTGGTGCCGGCGGGCCCGGTATTCTGCAGCATGGTGGATACGGTCATGCGACCGGCCGACTGGCGAGCCGTCTTCCGGGCGACCGAGCGGTACCTCGAGGAGGGCGCGGAGATGGTGCTCGCAGTGACGCCATACGTGGACGACGAGTCTCCCGTGTACGTGATCCGGGGTGGCCGTGACGACGTCCAGGCCGTGAGCGACGAGCCGGTCCATCCCCCCTGCGTGACGGGCGGGGTCTACGGCTTGAGCCCCGGGATCCGCAGCGCCGCCGCGGTCGCCGTTTCCGCCGGCGGGCACAGGATGCGTGGCTTCCTGAAAGCAGTTGTCGCGGACGGGCGACGTGTGGCGGCGGTGGAAGTGCCCCGCATCATCGACATCGATCGCCCATCAGATCTCCAGCATGCCAACGCGTGGCTCGGCGCGCGCGAACCGTAGATATCGGACTCGAGGAGCAACGCCCCCGTGGCCCAGTTAGTCGCGATCTATCGCAACCCCTCGTACTCACCGCTGCAGCACGGCGTGAACGACACGGCTATCCTTGATGCGACGGTGGTGCAGCTCGAAGCCCGGGGCTGGCGCGCGATCAAGACTACCGAGCGGGAGGTCGAGCAGGGTCGCCTTCCCACGGCGCCGCTCTACCTCAACATGTGCCAGGGCTCGCTCGCGGCCGAGCAGTTGATGCCGCTCGAGTCCGACGGGGCGGTCGTGGTGAACCGCCCCTCGAGCGCGCTGAACTGCCACCGCTACCGCCTGGTGAAGCGGCTGGGCGACAGCACGGTGCCGTTTCCCCGGACACTCATCCACGCCAGCTCCGCGCCGCTCCCGCCCGCGGGCGAACTAAAGGCCTTGTGCCCCGATCACCAGAAGGTCTGGATCAAGCGGGGTGACGTGCATGCGGAACGGCCGGAGGACGTGGTCGCCGCCTCGCTCGACCAGGTGGCGGACGCGCTCCGCGCCTTCACCCGGCGCGGTATTCCCTGGGTGGCGCTGCAGGAGCACGTCCCCGGTCCGGTCGTGAAGTTCTACGGCGTGACCGACGGTCGCTTCTTCAACTGGTACGGCTCGGAGGCGGGGTTCGCCGGCGAGCGGCCCGCAGTGGACGAGAACCGGCTCAAGGCGCTCGCGTTCGAGGCCGCCGCGATCCTCGGGCTCGAGGTGTTCGGGGGCGATGTCGCCTTTCCGGAGCCCGACCGCCCCATGCTGATCGACATCAACGATTGGCCGAGCTTCGCGCCGTTTCGCGACGACGCGGCGCAGGCCATCGCGGCCTACATCACCCATCGCGTCGCACATCGGAAACACTCGTGACAGATACGCTGCGCCGCACCCAGCTCTCCCTTCCCGGTCCCAGGTCCAAGGCCCTGTTCGACGCGGAGGCGATGTACCTGGCCCCCGGCACGCAGAGCGTGGCGCTGTTCAGCCAGCTCTCGATCGACCGCGGGGAGGGTGCCCTCCTGTATGACGTGGACGGCAACCGCTATGTCGATCTGCTGGCCGGCGTGGGCGTGGCGAGCATCGGATACGCCCATCCCAAGTACGTCGCGGCCATGCAGCGCCAGATCGCGCGCGTGCACGTCGGCAGCTTCACGACGGAGCATCGCGCGGCGCTGGTGAAACTGATCGCCGAGCTCACTCCTGGCGACCTGAATCGCTCGCAGTTCTACTCGAGCGGAGCCGAAGCGATCGAGGCGGCGCTGCGGCTCGCCAAGTCGCGCACCGGCCATACGGAAGTCGTCGGCTTCTGGGGCGGCTTCCACGGCAAGACCGGCGGCGTCCTGCCGCTGCTCGGCTCGAGCTTCAAGCATGCGCTCGGGCCCCTGATGCCCGGCGCGTACCTCTCGCCCTACGCGTCCTGCGCGCGCTGCGCTTTCGGCAAGACCTTCCCGTCGTGCGAATGGCATTGCGTGGAGTTCCTGCGCCACAAGATCCAGCTCGAGACGACCAGGGACGTGGCGGCCATCATCGTGGAGCCGATCCAGGGGACGGCCGGGAACGTGGTGCCGCCGCCGGGCTACCTGAAGCTGCTGCGCGAGCTTGCCGACGAGCTGGGCGCGCTGCTGATCTGCGACGAGATGATCACCGGATTCGGGCGCACCGGAAAGATGTTCGCGATCGAGCATGAGAGCGTGCTCCCCGACGTGCTCACGGTCGGGAAGGGGTTCGGCGGCGGCTTCCCCATGAGCGGCGTGATTGCGCGCGAGGAGGTCGCGTTTGCGAAGCCGTGGGCCAACCCCAGCGGCAGCTCGTCGTCCTACGGCGGCAATCCGCTGGCGGCGGCGGCCGCGCGCGTCACGATCGAAACGATCGTCGAGGACCAGCTGGTGGAGCACGCCCGCCGGCTCGGCGACAAAATGCTGGCGGAGATGAAGCGCTGGGAGTCCGAGCTGCCGATCGTATCGGACGTGCGGGGCCGCGGCCTCATGATCGGGATGGACCTGGTCGTCCCCGGGACCCGCCAGCTGCTCGACAAGAAGACCGCGCGCTGGATCTTCGACACGCTGCTCTCCCGCGGCGTACTGGCGATGATCTACAACCCCGAGGTTCGCATCAATCCACCCCTGGTGATCGACGAGGATCAGGCGATGGGCGCCCTCGCCATCATGAAGGATGTGCTCGGTGAAGCCGCAGAACGACTTATCGCATAAGGGTCAGGCAGTCGAGGAGTGGGCGGACCTGCATTTCTTCCGCCCCATCGGGATTCGGATCGCGCGTGCGCTCCAGCCGACCGGAATTTCGGCGGACCAGGTGACGCTGTGGTCGCTGGTGATCGGGCTCGTCGCCGGCCACCTGTTCGCGTACCAGGACCGCTGGACCAACGTGATCGGGTTCGTGCTGTTCATTGTGTCCGACATCTTCGACTCGGCCGATGGTCAACTCGCGCGGCTGCGCGGCAGCTCCACCCGGTTCGGTCGCGCGCTGGACGGCATCAGCGACAACCTGCGCTTCGTCAATCTGTACTTCCACCTCATCTACCGGCTGATTCACGCCGGGTTCTGGGGACCCGGTGCGTTTCTGCTGGTCGCCGCCGCGGGCCTCGCCCACACGTTCCAGAGCGCAGCCATCGACTTCGTGCGCAACGCCTTCCTGTCCATCGGCGTCGGCAACGGCGGTGAGCTCGATCTGCCCGAAGACGTGGCCGGCACGGGGAGCGGGACCGTGCTGCAGCGGTTCGGCAGTCGCGTCTACCGCGACTACGTGCTGCGGCAGGCGCATCTGTTCCCGCGATCGGTGAAGCTCATTCGCCTGCTGCGCAGCCGCGGTGTCACCGACGCGTTCCGCGCCGAGTACCGCGCGCGCCAGGAGGTGGTGCTGCCGTTATGCGCCTGGCTCGGCCAGAACATCCGCTTCGTGTTGTTGGGCGTCGCGGCAGTCGCCGCCCACATCTCCGCGTTCCTCTGGGTGGAGGCGGTCTGGATGAGCCTGTTGCTCGTCGTGCTGCTCTGGATCCACGAGTGGAACGCGACCGCACTGGGCGGACTGCTCGACCCCGAGCGCAATGGCTACGCCCGCGTCACCTGAGTTGAAGCGGTACCGCGGTGCCGTCATCGGGGCGGGCGGCATCGCGCGTCAGTCACACCTCCCCGCGCTCCGCGACGCCGCCGCGCTCCGCGGTCGCGTCGAGGTCGTCGCGCTGGTGGACAGCGCCGCTAATGTGCCGCCGGTAGACTCGATTCCGTTGCTCGGCCGACGCGACCAGCTCCGCGACCTGGCCCCGCTCGATTTCATCGACATCTGCACGCCGACCGCCTCCCACCTGGAGCTCACGCTGTGGGGGCTCGAGCAGGGCTACCACGTGGTGTGCGAGAAGCCGGTGGCGCTCACGCGCGGCGAGGCGGAGCGGATCGCCGCTGCCGCCCGGGCCAGCGGGCGCATCGTGATGCCGTGTCATCAATACCGCCACAATCCGGTATGGATGAAGGTCAAGGAATGGCTCGCGAGCGGCGTCATCGGTCGCTGGCACTTAGCCGAGTTCTCCGTCTACCGCACTACGGCCGACCCCGGGCGCGTGGCGGGCGGGACGCCGTGGCGCGGGACGAGCGCGGCCGGCCGGGGTGGCGTGCTGCTGGACCACGGCACGCATCTCGTCTACCAGCTGCTCGACATCGCCGGCATGCCGGCGAGCGTCAGCGCGTGGACCGGGCGCCTGCGCCACGCCCGCTACGAGGTGGAAGACACGGCGTCGTTGCGGTTCGACTATCCCGGCCGCCTGGTCACCATGTTCTTCACGTGGGCCGCGCGAGCACGCGAGAACTGCATTCGGTTCGTCGGCGACGAGGGCGCGATCGAGTGGACGGGTGGTGAGCTGCGCTTGGAGCGCGCGGGCGCGGTGGAACGGCTCGATTACTCGGCGGAGCTCGATAAAACGGCGTATCATCGCTGGTTCGCCGGCCTGTTCGAGGGATTCGTGGCGGCGCTCGACCGCAGCGATCCCGGCGCGGCCGCGGGACCCTTCCTCGACGACATCCGGCGGGTGGCGAGCGTCGTCGAGCACGCGTATGTCGCCGCCCGCAACGGCGCCACGGTCGCGATCCCGGACGACGCGTGAGCCGCAAGCTGCAGCTGCTGCTGTTCGTCTGCGGCTCAGCGGTCTTCGCCTACCTCGTGGCACGCATCGGGGTCGGGCAGCTCCTCGGGGACGCGGTGCGGACCGGGTGGCTGTTCGTGCCGATCGTCCTGCTGTACGGCGTGGTGTGCGCCTGCAATGCGGGCGCGTGGTGGCTCAGCATGGCGGACGAGCCGAGTCGCCCGTCGTTCTGGCGAGCCTACGCCATCACCGTCGCCAGTTTCTCCCTCAACTTCATGACGCCGATGGTCAACGTGGGCGGCGAGCCGTTCAAGATCGCCGCGGTCGCGCCGTGGCTCGGGCTGCGCCGGGCGGCCGGCTCCGTGGTGATCTATCAGATCCTCCACACC